>JAJTHR010000254.1 GCA_021298935.1 Parachlamydia sp.
CATTTCGGTGACTTCTTGTTTGCTCTTACCTGCTTTTAAATGACCGAGAGCAAGTAAACGTATGCGCGTTCTGGGATTAGGCTCGCGCTTTGCGAGTTGAAAAAAATCGACCTTGGTATTTTTGAGTTGGATATCTTCTTGTGTATTCATTTGACCTTCAATTTGAAAGCCTAACACTATATCTTAAACTTTATTTTTGATAAATGGTATAAGTACTGCTTCTATTTAAGGAGCATAGAAACGCTGGCGGCCTTGTATCTTTAACAGCCTAAGATTTTGAGCATCTGTTGGCTTACCGATCCCGATTAAAGCCATAATCTATCGCTAGATCTCATCTTCTCCAGCCTGTTTTAATATTATAAAGAAAAGGGGCGAGAACGCCCCTTTTATTTATTATGCACTTTCGGCTTCAACAGCTGCCTGGGCTTTTTGCTCATCGGCTGTCTCGGCGATTTCTACAACTTGAGGCTCTGCAAAATAAATCTCTGCATGGCCTTTGACGCGCTCGGCTTCATCTGTTTCCAGCTCTGTTCCGTCTCGCAAGATGCAGCGGCCGTCTTCGCAGCAAATCAAATAAAGCCCTGATATGTCCTTTGGAAGATGGGCGCCAATCTGGCTGACGATCTCGCAAAGTGCTTTTTTTCTATCCTTCAGCCTGCTTCTGGCTGGAAGAGAGTCAATCGCTTGAAAAAGTTGATCCCTGCTTTCCTCTTCAATAAAGGTGCCGTCCAGATAAACACATTGGCCATCTTTTCTTTCAATGACATATTGCTTTAAAAAGGCTTTTACAGTGTCGCCATCCAAATTGACCAGCCTTTCAATGACTGCCCCGCGATAGGCTGGATCTAGCATCATCAGCTCCAATTCATTCCTGATTTCTGCCATTTCGACTCTTCGTAATTGATCAATTTCCTTAAAAATCACTTTCATTTCAGGCTTTTCAAACACCTCGCCTTTTTTCTTATCCCCGCAATCCTTGACCATGAAGAAAACGCCATCCTGGCCGCGTACAATGTAATTTTTCCATTCATTGTCGCCCGTAAAGAGAGCCGGCATTTTTTTCACTTTCACCGGGCCTGTTAAATCTTCAATAGATAACTCCTGAAAAGGGAGAACAGAATGCCTTGATAAAACTTGAATCATCTTGCGGATTTCCTTCTTGTCATGGCTTGGGTTATTACCCGCCAAAGCAGAAAGACCCTCGAAGATAATCTCTTCTTCTTTTTCTGTTTTTAGCGCGCCATCCGGAAAAACAATCTTTCCATCAGATCGCTGGATTTGATAGGAATCAACGAGCAATTTTAATAGTTCTTTCGCAGGGGCTTCTTTATCTGCCTCTTCAATTTTATCAATTTCATTGCAAAGTTCGATCAACTGACCGACTAAATGAAACTCTGCAGTGCCTTGATAAATTTTGCTCATATCCCTAAAGGTCAGCAAATTTTCAAATCCATCCCTTAAACGTTTTGTTTCCGGATCGATTGAAAACAACTCTTCTAAAGAGAGTTTTCCAAGTTTATTCAATTCCTTCGAATTGCCAAGAGTCTTACTATAAAGGAAGCTGATAAAAGTAATCGCCAAAGGAAGCGTTACTTGCCCTGCCACTCCACAAACCGCTGTAAGTACAGGGACTGCTTTAGGGGTAAGGCATAATTTTACACCTTCTGTAAAGCTTTGCTGCGCAACCCCGGAGACGCGGTTTTTAACTGCCTCTAAACTCCACCAGGATATATCCTTCACTTCTTCCTGAAAAATTTTATTCATCACAAAATCAATGGTCCCATTGCTCCACTCATAGCCATGTGTCATTGCGATGGCTTGACCCACTGTAGTTCCGGTTGCTGACCAAGAAGGAAGATAAGGCCCAACGATTGACCAAAAATAGTTTGGTTCTTCTTTGGGTTGAACATTAAATTTATCTGCAATTTTAGTAGCATAATCTCTCAACACTTGTTGATTATTAGCTGTATAAGAATTTATATGCATAATTCTCCTATTATTAACTCTTTTAAAAATTAATTATAAAAAAAAAGAGTAATCACGAGATAAACACTTCATTAAGAAAAGGTAAAAGTTTGTAAAATTAAAAATTTAAATGAAGAAAAAAAAGACTGTTTAGTTAAACAGCCTTTTTGTAGACACTCATTAAATTAGCAAATGGGAGGATTTTGCTTTTGAGCAATTTCTTTCATTATATTTTGCATTTCTAAGGCGGAAATAATATCCCCTCTTTTTTTAGGGTCGCAATCCTGGTAGACAAGATAAATCCCGTCTTCTCCTCGCATAATGTAATTCTTCCATTCATTTTCATCGTTTGAAAAGACATGCGGCATTTTTTTAGGAACCCCTTTCACTTCCAAATCGCGGACCGAAAGATTCAGGAAAGGAAGAATCGAATGCGTCGCAAGCAACTTGATCAATCGGCGCACCTCTTTTTTATGCTGACGCGGATTATTACGGCCAAGAATGGCTACCCCCTCTTCAACAACCTTTTTCTCAGCTTCAGTCCTTAGTGTCCCATCCGGATAAACGACAACTCCATCGCTACGCTTAATGTGATAGGATTTGACAAGTTTTTTAAAAAGTTCTTTTGCAAAGATCGGGGCGTCTTCCGATGCTTGAGTGTCAATTTCATGGCACAGTTCAATCAATTGCCCGATGAGAGTATACTCTGCAGTTCCTTGATAAATATCATTCATGTCTTCAAAAGTGAGCAGATTGCCAAACCCATCGCGTAATTGCATCGTCTCCGCATCAATTGTAAACAACTCTTCCAAAGGGAGAGTACCCAATTTCTTAAGGGCTTCAGGGTCGTTCATTGCACGCTTATACACAAAGTTGACAAAGCTCAAAAGCAAGGGCAGGGCCACTTGACCCGATACACCGCAAAAAGCTGTTAAAATAGGAAGCATTTGGGGTGTGATGCAAAGTTTCATGCTTTCTGCAAACGATTTATGGGCGGCTCCCTTGGCTCCCTGCTTAAATACATCGAAACTCCATGAAGAGGCCGGCTTGACATCATCTTGGAAAATCTTGTCCGCAACAAAGTCTATTAAACTGTTGCTCCACCTCTGCCCATGGGTGGCAGCCATTTTTTCGCCCAATTTTTTTCCGGCTGATGCAGGCGAGGGAAGATACTGGCAAAATAAATCCCAAATCGAATTTGTCTTTTGGGTTGTTCCAACATTGAACTCTTTTGCAATTTTCCCAGCATATTTTTCTAATACAGCTCTATTGTTAGCTGAAAAACCATTAATTTTCATATTTTCACCTCTTCAAAGATAAAATAATAGTAGATTTCCTTATTTAAAATCAATTAACAGAATTAATTTAAAAAAATTTTGTTGAATTAATTTTATTAATGCGGTAAACTTTTACAAAATTGTTGGAGAAAAATCAATGCTGCCTATTTTCAAAGAAAAAAAGCCTGAGACGCAAGCACTCCCCGTCATTGAAAAGGAGCGCTCGTGCGGCAGCTCCCCGCAAAATCATGGAGGCAATAAAATTAATTTTATTAGTCTTGGGTGCCCGCGCAATCTGGTGGATAGCGAAGTGATGTTGGGCATTCTTTTGAAGGCAGGTTATGAAGTCGCCCCCTCTTTGGAGGAAGCAGACTACCTGGTGATCAATACCTGCGGGTTTTTAGAAGCCTCTCGCCAGGAGTCGATGGATACCGTGCAAGATGTGTTAAGCAATCGAAAAACGGATGCGAAATTGATTGTCACAGGTTGCATGGTGCAAACTCACCATGACAAACTGAAAGAAGCATTTCCCGGCATTGACTATCTTCTCGGTTCCGGCGATGTGGAAGGCATTTTAAAGGCCGTCCAATCCACCCAAAAAGGGGAAATGGTTTCCTCTGCACGTAGTTATCTGGAAGCAGGCGAGGTTCCAAGGCGCCTATCCACTCCAAAGCATTTTGCCTACCTTAAAATAGCCGAAGGGTGCCGCAAAAAGTGTGCTTATTGCATTATTCCCACCATCAAAGGGCCCTTAAAAAGTAAAAGCAAGGAACAAATTTTAAAAGAATTCCACCTTCTATTGAATCAAGGTGTAAAAGAAGTGATTTTAATTGCCCAGGACCTCGGCGACTATGGCAAAGACCAGGGGGCCAAGAAAACGGCCGGCCTCCTTGATCTCTTGCAGTCCATGCTGGAAGTCAAGCAAGAGTATTGGCTGCGCCTTCTTTATCTTTATCCTGATGAAATTACGGATGAAATGATCGATTTAATGAAAAGCGACCCGCGCATCTGTCCTTATTTGGATATGCCAATTCAGCACGTCAACAACCAGATCCTCAAGTCGATGCGCCGCATGACTTCAAAAGAAGATATTATTCACATCCTTTCAAAACTGAGAAGTGAGATTCCAGATGTGACGATACGTACCAGTCTGATTGTCGGTTTCCCCGGTGAAACAGATGAGCAATTCGAGGAGCTAGTTCAATTTTTACAAGAACATCCCCTTGACAATGTCGGTATTTTTAAATTCTCACGCGAGCCTGGCTCGGCGGCTTACGATTTGCCGGACCAGATTGCCGAAAATGTGAAAGAAAAGAGATACCATCGCCTGATGCAAGTCCAGCAAAAAATGGTTAAAAAAAGCTTAAAAAAGATGGTGGGTAAGAAGATGCAGGTCATCGTCGAAGGCTACCATCCCGAAACAAATTTATTGATGGTTGGCAGACACCCCGGCCAATGTCCCGATATCGATGGACAGGTCCTAATCAACGACGGACGAAAAGTCAAGGCTTTCGGCGAAGTGCATACCATGGAAGTGACCGATTTTTCCGAATACGACCTAGTCGGCCGTATCGTAAAATGAACCCTTTATTGTAGGGTGGGCGTTTTGGAGGTGTCTATGCAATTATTAAAAAAATTACTTCAATTAGACAGGCAGACGAAATTTTTTATATTCAATTTGCTTCTCTACGCTGCCGCATTAATTTGGACGACAGCCCAGGCTTATGCGCGGCTTGACTATAGCCGCAGCAATGTTTCAAAACCCATGACAGTACGCATTCCAAAAACAGAGTAGAATAAAATGATCAAAAAACCTGATTACCATCAGATCGAAGAATTTCAAAACCGCTCGAGAAAGCTCAAAGAAATCCGCCAGGCAAACGTCGATCCCTATCCTGCAAAGTATACCCCAACGCACACAGCTCAGCCGCTGCTGCTGGAACAGGGTGAAAACTCCGTAGGGCATAGTGAAGATGCAGCGGCCAGCACCACCTTCCCTGTTTGCCTTGCCGGACGCCTGGTCCTTTTCCGCTCGATGGGAAAAAATGCCTTTGCCCATTTGCAAGATGAGACAGGCCGCATCCAGCTGATGTTCAATCGCGATTTAACGAAGGTTCAAGGTCTACCAGACGGCGAGGAAACCCCTTATAAATTTATTGAGAAAAAGATCGACCTCGGCGATATCATCGGGATTGAGGGGCATCTCTTTCACACCAATAAGGGAGAGCTGACTGTTTATGTCAAAAATTTGACTCTTCTTTGCAAAACGCTTCTTCCTCTAGCCGATAAGCATGGCGGTTTGGCTGATAAGGAATTGCGTTACCGCAAACGGTGGCTTGATTTGATTTCCCACCAGGAAGTGGCCAAAATTTTCCGTACCCGCAGTCAACTCCTTAAACAAATCCGGCATTATTTTGACGAATTTAATTTTCTTGAGGTTGAAACTCCCATTTTGCAAAGCATTTACGGAGGTGCAGAAGCGCGTCCCTTTGTGACAAAGCTTAACGCCCTGGATCAGGAAATGTTTTTGCGCATCTCGTTAGAAATCCCCTTAAAGAAATTGATTGTCGGCGGCATGAACCGCGTCTATGAAATGAGCCGCGTTTTCCGCAATGAAGGGATTGACCGCAACCACAACCCTGAATTTACTCTGCTTGAAGCGTATGCGTCTTACTGGGATTACAAAGACATGATGGCTTTTGTAGAAAATCTTTTTGAAAAGCTTGCATTGGAACTTTATGGTTCCACCCTTGTCCCCTATACGCCGCATGAAGGGGCTGAGACTGTCATGATCGACATGAAAGCTCCGTGGAAAAGGCTAACCATGAAGGAGAGCATTCTTCATTACGCCAAGCTCAATCCTGATGCCCTGTCAGATGAAGAGATGCGCAAAATGCTGGAAGATTCGGGCCATTGCGACCTTAAAAAATTGAAGGGCTTAAGCCGCGGCCTGCTCATTGCAGCTCTCTTCGAAGTCTATGTAGAGCCGCATTTGATTCAGCCGCATCATATCTATGACCATCCGATTGAAACGACGCCGCTTTGCAAGCTGCACCGCGATCCTGCCCTACGGGCAGAGGGGCTGGTTGAGCGCTTTGAAAGCTTCATTATCACACAGGAAGTCTGTAATTCCTACAGTGAATTAAACGACCCCGAAATGCAACGGGATTTGCTTGAAAAGCAAGCCGAAAGGCGCGATTCAGGCGATGAGGAGGCAAGTCCTTTTGACGAAGAATTCATTGAGGCGATTTGTCAGGGCATGCCGCCGGCAGGTGGAATCGGGATCGGAATCGATCGCTTAGTCATGATATTGACAAACTCCCATTCAATTCGTGATGTCCTCTACTTCCCCTGGATGAAACAGCAATAAAAGGAGAAAACAATGGATTTTTGGGATGTGCATGGAATTTTATTTTTAATTTTTATCACCTTCTTCCCTCGTCTGACAATGCTATTTGCGGTGGCTGTCCCTTTTGGTTTTCTATCCTGGATGGGATGGCTCTTTGCCCCCCACCTGACAGTGGCCATTCTTGCTACCCAGTATTATTGGCAGACAAACCCGATCCTTTGCATCATTGCCTGGTTCATCGCTTTCGCAGGAACCGGGGGGGAAGCAAAAGTTGTCACTTTCGGGGCTGCCAAAAGACGCTCCTGGTTTTAGATGAATATTTGTAGCCATATTGATAATATGGCTACAAATTTAATAAATTGTTTTATTACCTATCTCTTTCTATTTGGCAAACAAGCATTCCAATTAAAAATGGATAAACGGCCCAACTCCGCTTCGATACAGAACCAAGACATTCAATTAATACTGCCCTTCCGACAAGTGAAGATCTTAAGGCCAAACCTAGTTTTACCTCAGCCAAAATATTATTTCCAATAAAATGTAATCGGGAATGCTGATGAGCATACCATCTTGATCCAGTCAATAATTTAGATGTCACTAACGTAGAAACTATTAAACCTGAATAGGGATGTTGTTGAATTGTATTCATTGTGAACTCTTAATTAAGTGCTTTAAATTCAGACCTCATTTGGTCCACGGTTGGTCCATTGAGTAGAGTAACCTAATTAACGTTTGATGTGAAATGCCTTTTCCTCAGTGAAAAATGGTGATGTGAAATTCCTCATAAAAAATGGGGCTTTCAATATCAACAGTTTATATTTTTATTTCACATCAAACGTATCATAGATCTTTGTAAATGTTTTTTCGTTGTCCTACTCGAACAACTGTAACAAACAACTTCTTATCTACGATTGCATATACAATCCGATAGTCTCCTTTTTCGCCAGTATGAATGCGATACAACTCGTACTTTGTATTCGTCATTTTAATATAACCATCCGGCCTTGGATTCTCTGCCAGTGCGTCAATATCGGCTTTTATAATTACGTACTCTTTATTAGGTAGTTTCTTTAAAAAACGTCTTGCAACAGAGTCAACTTCAATCTGATAAGCCATGATGTTTATCTAATTCCTTTTTCGCTTTTTCCCAGGAGGTAAATTCATTTCTTGCAAAAGCTTCTTCTGCTGCTAAAATATCGGATTCATTTTCCATTGCCTCTAAAGCATCCAAATCTTCTTTGGGAACAAACGCGCCCATGATTTTTCCATTGTTAGTGACAACAAATCTTTCATGGCGGTACTTAGTCAAAGATAAGTACTCTGATAAGTTTTGGCGAAATTTAACAAAATTGATTTTTTGAGCGTCCATATTAGCCTCCTCACTCTTAACTCTAAGATAAATGAATGAGGGATTATTTGCTAGAAAAAAGTGTACTGAGTGTACACTAGTGGGTCATCTGTAAGCGTCAAAACTAGCCATATACCATGGCATAGAAAAAGCTGTTATTTTACAGGTATCAAAGGCGAGATGCGGCCCACTGATCGGGTAGAAGCTCGTAAAGCTTGCTAGAATTATGGCTCATAAGACGGC
>JAJTHR010000297.1 GCA_021298935.1 Parachlamydia sp.
CCCTCACTCTTAGAAGGAGATATTATGCATTAAAATTTAAGTTACGCAAGATGTCTAATAAGTCCAATCGTTCAAAGCTTACTTGGTTGTATCAGCAACATTAATGCCCTTAAGCTGCTTTAGTGGCACACAAAGCGTTTCTTTGTTTTTCCATTTTATTTTGACAAACATGTCATATTCGCAGTTTTCTTCACTATCCATAGCAATAACTTCAATGATCTCACTTATTTTTAAAGGAGATGTACTAACTGAGAGAATACACTCTGCTTTAAAAGGTACGTTCAAGTTGTCTTGTAGATAATAATACCATCCCATAGCTCTTTCTGCTTCATTGTAGGCATCTACAACAATTTCCATTTCTATACGATCTTCAATTTCTAAATTAATTTCTTTAAATTTGGCTTCCATTTTTACCCTGTATATTAAAATACATCTCTTTTGAAAGGGTTTAAAACAACTTTTTCAAAGAAATCTTTTTTGATTAATATTAGATTGTGTAAACATCTTCTAATAGGCAAAGCGACTGTTTATCCCTAGAGAGTTCTACACAATCGTCACACCAAACCCCCTAAGTAATCCCACAGCTTCCGGAAGCGAAAACCTTGCTTTTTTAATTTTATTTTTTTGGGGATCAATATCATATCGCACAGCTGATGTAAAATCTGCCATTGAAAGATCACAGTTATGAAACACGGTCCCAGATAAGTCTACCTCGCCAAAATCTGCGCTAATGAGATTAGTGTTTGTAAAGTGACATTCCTTTAGCTTGCTTCCACTAAAGGAAACCTTCTTCATGTTAAGGTCGGAGAAATTACAATAATGTAGTAAGCAGTTTTCAAATTTTGGGGAGAAAAAAGTTTTTTCACATTTGAAAAACTCAGCTCCTACTATTTTACAATCTACAAACCGTACGTCTTGAAAACGACACCCATCTAGTTTTGGAAGGCTCAAATTACAATTCGTGAAAGTACAAGTGCAAAAATGAGCATTGCACAGAAGCGATTCTGAAAAATCACAGCTATTAAAAGAGCAAGAATTAAAAATATGATTTTCAAACGATTTTTTTGAAAAATTCTCTGATTGGATTACTTGATTTTCTAAACTTGATGATCGCTTTATCATTTTACCAATCCGGCCTTATAAAGTTGAGATGTTAACCGAAGAAAAGGAGAAAAATCAATACTTTGCTTCATTTTGATGTAAGGGTCAAAATTTTGTTCGTTTGAGTTGAAAGCTGCGCTTAGAGTGTGATATTTTATGACCCATCCTATTTGACTTGATTTTATATTTACTCTTTTACAGAATATACCAGTATTGATATAATGAAGGAAGCAGGATGAGCATAGAACAAAACGTTAAACCGCTGTTATGGGTAAGTTCTTCCAAAAAAGACCTGATGGAAATGCCCGAAGATGTAATTACAGACTTTGGATATGGATTATATCAAGCACAGACAGGAAAACATCCGGATATTGGTAAGACTCTATCAGGTTTTGGAGGTGCCAGCGTTATTGAACTTGTTCAAGACCATAAAGGTGACACATTTAGAGCTATTTACACCGTTAAATTTTCAGACGTCATAGTGGTGTTGCATGCTTTTCAAAAGAAAAGTAAAAAAGGGATAGAAACTCCCAAGCAAGATATGGAACTCATTCGCTCCAGGCTTAAACTAGCCGAGGGTATCTATAAAGAGTGGAAACGCAAAGTAGGTAAAAACAATGGCTAAGCAAAAAGAAGAATGCCCTGAATATGAAACATCATCTGGCAATGTTTTTGCTGATCTTGGATTGGAGCAACCTGAGGAACTTTTAGCTAGAGCAAAGCTTTTGAATGATGTAAGCACGTTAATCAAGAATAGTGGATTTGCTCAGAAAGAAGTTGCCGAAAGATTAGGAATTACCCAACCAAAAGTTTCTATGTTGGTTAGCGGTCAACTGTCAGCGTTTAGCGCAGATACTTTGATTCATTATTTATCCATCCTAGGGTGTGAAGTGCAAATCCGAGTTAAGAAACCAAGATCAAAAACAGGAATATTCCGTCATAGAGGCCATATTGCTGTTTGTTGAGGTTTATATGAACAAGGAAATTCTGCCTCCCTGGTCTTCTTTAGCAAAAACCATATTTATTAATGGCATGTATGAACATTACAAAGGTTTTCGCTATAAAGTTCTGGCTATTGCTCGCCATAGTGAAACTCTTGAAGAACTTGTCGTCTACCAAGCTTTATATGGAGAGGAAGGAGTTTGGGTACGACCACTTGCTATGTTTCTAGAAAATGTCATCATAGATGAGAAACCACAAACTAGATTTAGGCTAGTTCAATAGCTTGTTTTTTATCTAATACTGTGGCACAAATTTGGCACAGTAGCTTCCTATTTTTATCAGCAATTCGCAACACTTGGCAATTGAACTTTAGGTCATAGCATGTTATTGTATTGCTGTGAGCAGTGAATAACTGCTGTGAAGAGAGATAAAGCTGTATCGCCACCATTTTTTTGGACACAAATTTGCTTTAATTTAATTTTTTCTAAGATCGACCACTGCCAACCCACTCAATTTCCCCTTCACCAATAGTTCTTCCTTCTCGTTATGCATATATACATACGCACATACGCGCC
>JAJTHR010000276.1 GCA_021298935.1 Parachlamydia sp.
AATCATGTTTTTGGTTATCTGAAAACTTCATGCCAAGGATGTTAGCAATATGCTTAGTAAGAGTGAAGAGAAAATAAAGAAAATTATTTATCACCTCGCCTCGTTTGCGTAGCAAATGGGCGAGGTGGTGAATAGTCACTATGAAAGCTATATTAAATAGTACAATTTAAACCATCGTGCAAATGCCTGCAGACCCTCTTCTATTTTTACTTTCGGCGTAAATCCAAGCGCTATTTGACTCTCTTCAATATCTGCATAAGTGCTCACCACATCCCCCGGCTGCATTGGTTTTAAAATCTTTTGAGCTTTAAATCCCAATGCCTTTTCCAAGACTGTCACAAAATGCAAAAGCTCTTCAGGCTGGTGATTCCCCAAATTAAAAATACCAAAATCAATCTTTCTATCAATGGCTGCCGAAATCCCCTCCACAATATCATCAATGTAGGTAAAATCCCTTTGCATAGCTCCATGATTAAATATTTCAATCGGCTTCCCTTCCATGATGGCTTTCGCAAAGGAAAAATAAGCCATATCCGGGCGCCCCCATGGACCGTAAACGGTAAAAAAGCGGAGCCCAATGCATTCAATTCCAAACAAATGATGGTACGTTTGCGCCATCAGCTCATTCGCCTTCTTCGTCACTCCATAGAGGCTTGCCTGGTTGTCAGTCGAATCTTTAAGGCTAAAAGGCATTTTTTTATTCGTCCCATAAACGGAAGACGAGGAGGCATAGACCAATTTGATTTTTTTGTGCGATCGGCATATTTCTAGGATGTTCAAAAACCCATCCACATTTGTTTTTAAATAGGCATAGGGATCTTCCAAAGAATACCTGACGCCTGCCTGAGCTGCCAGGTGGATCAAATGGGTTGTCTGGTGGCGGATAATTTCATCCTCAAGTTTGTCCCTATTTTGTACATCTCCTTCAATGACCTGTATGCCGTTTTCATTTAAATTTCTTTCCCTGGCCCTTTTAAGCGCCGGTTCGTAGTAGCTGTTGAAATTATCATAGCCGATCACCCGGTCGCCGCGCGCATGCAAATAAAGGGCTAAATGATAACCTATAAATCCAGCCGCCCCCGTGATAAAAATATTTTTAACCACCTTTTCTCCAGTAACGTAAAAGCAAGGAATTGGCAATGACGGAAATCAGACCGGCTGCCATTGTCCCAGTGGCAATTGAAGGGGTTAAGAGGCCTCCAGCAGCAAAAGGAAGGGTGAGGGCATTGAAAAAGATGGCCAAAAAAATGTTCTGGCGTATTTTACGCAAGGCGGCTGTTTTTAAGCCTGTCTCACTTTCTAGTATCTCTTCAGCAGCCTGGATGCCCATCCCATTCCTTATTCCTGCTTCCTTTGCCACCAGAAGAGCGGTTGGGGAGGCTAAGGCAAGGGCGCATGGACAGGCAGCCCCAATGACCAGCAGGCCGTTCCACATTCCTTCTCCAACGACCCATTTCCAAGCCAGCATTGTCACGGCACTTATGGCTAACACAGCAAACAGCCAGCAGGACGCAGCTTTATCCGCAAGATCTTGAGCATTTATAACAGCGGAGCCGCGGGCAAGCTCTTCGAGCCATTTACCAAGCCACGCAAAAGTAATGACAAAGGCACTGATATGAAAATAAAGGGGAGACGGAAAATGTGCCAAGCTATAAAGAAAAGCAGCCGCTGTTCCGGCCGCCAGTAAAGGATCCAGGCTCCATTGCCTTTTCCTGATCGTTTGAAAAGAGGAGAGGTAGAGGGGCCAGCCGCATCCCAACTGAATCCATGTCCCTAGAATGAGCTGCCAAAGCGGCGGGATGTTAAAAGTGAAGCCAAGCAGCTGCGATACGGCTTCGGCAAAAAAAGGAAGGGAAAAAGCAAGCGACGTTAAGAAATATTTAAAAAGCTGCTGTAAATTTTTTAGGCGCATTATTCCTCTCCTTGCAAGCCGATCAGCTTTAATAAACGATCCAAATCATCCAGACTATAATATTCGATCACCATTTTCCCCCGTTTTCCGCGGCTTAAAATTTCCACTTTTGTCCCTAAGCGATGCTGGCATTTAGCTGCGATCTGATCGAGAAAAAAATCCTGATGAACATAAGAGAGCTGCTTTTTTTTCTCTTTTTGTGCAATTCTTACCGCCCCTTTTTCCGCTTCGCGCACACTTAAGCCTTCCTTGACAACCATTCCAAAGAGAAGCTGGCGGCTGTTTTCTGTGTCCAGCCCCAATATCGCTTTCGCATGCCCCATTGTGATCAGATCCATGGAAAGGGCCTCTTGCATGTTGATGGGTAGCGTGAGCAAACGGAGGTAATTGGCAACCGTCGATCTTTTTTTACCAATGTGGTCGGCAAGCTTGTCCTGGCTAAAATGAAAATCTTCCATTAACTGCTTGAGCGCCTTGGCAATTTCAAGCGCATTCAGATCGACCCGCTGAATATTTTCAATCAGGGCGGCCTGCGCTGAATGGCTATAGGACGTGCAGCGGATAAAGACAGGAATTGTCACTAAACCGGCAAGCTGGGATGCCCTTAAGCGCCTCTCCCCTGCAATGAGTTCAAAGTGCCCCGCATCAGCCAGGGGTCTGACTAGAGGGGGGTGAATCAGTCCAACCGCCTGGATTGAGGCCGCTAAGTCCTCAAGCTCCTCTTGCCTAAAATGACGGCGCGGCTGGTAAGGATTGACGCGAATGGAGGAAACGGGAATTTCCTTCAATTCATCTTGATTGTCGTTTTTCATTTTTCGCTTAAAAAAATTAGAAATTATTGTTATAATACGCTAAACTAAAGTGCAATCAATCTGAAGCCTGGATTAATATGACAAAACATTCAACATCTTCTTCTTTTAATTCACAAGATTTTTTAGAGGAGTGGTTAGAGCATCCGGCCATCGAATGGATCTCTGCCAATCGTAAAACATTGTTATGGAGCCTTTTCTCTCTTTTCGCTGTTTTAATCCTGGCTTATCGTGTCCTCGCCTGGCAAAATACACGCTCTGAAGAGGATTATTTTCGTGCCAATTTTCTTTTTCAGGAAATCCAAAATTCTTCCTCTAAAAATGATAAAACAGCTCCCCTGCAAGAACTTGCTGCAATCATGCAGCGCAGGCCGGAATTGCAGGCAAAATATGATGGCTCCCTGGCCCAGATGCTGATTATTGAAAATTCACCCAGCCAAGCCATTGAATTTGCTAAACCAACGTTTAAACGAGTAAGGCCTGATCGGCTGTATCCCTTTGAAAATTATGCTGAGACTTCCCTTCTTATCTCGCAAGGCTTGTACGAGCAGGCGATGGAGCGTTCAACTGAGCTGCAGAATAAGCTGACTGAAAATGACTTCCCCCTTTTAAAAATTTATAATACGTTGCGTCTGGCTGCCCTGGCTCAGCAACTGAATCAACCGGCTAAAGAACTCGCAGCCTGGAATGCACTTTTGCAAGAAACCCACTATGATCCAGATGCAAGCGCTCCTCTCGCACAACTTTACAAGGCAGGAGAAACCTCTCTCGGAAAGTACATAGAAGCCAGAAAAAATGATACACCGAAGTGAATTCTAAAGTTGGAATTTTAAAAAGGACGCGCCCATTGTTTGAGCCCTAGCAAAGCCGGTTCCGAAGCAGCTCAAATTGATTAAGTAGAGCGATGCAGGCAGACTTAAAAATTGTGGCTTTCTGACGATGGCAAAAACCAAATTTTGAGTTCACTTCGGTACAACTCTCTAATTTTTCTCGTTATCATTGCGAGTTATATCTTGGTTTGATAAAAAAAAGATTTTATAATTTTATATCGGAATACATCGAAATTTATCTTAATTAAATTTTCATTTACTCCGGTATAAACCAATGCCAATGACTGGCAATGGTGGACCGATTCTCCGCTTAGTGGAACGATGGAGCATAAAGGGAGGTGACATGAGGCTAGACGCTCGAAGCCACGCAAGGGGAATTTTTAGCAAAATAGTACAGATAAACCTGATTCATCATCAGGACTAAAGATCAATCGAAGGGAGCAAAAATTACCTGCTCTCTTATAACTACCTTACATAAGGTAGATGGAGAAAAACGTGAGCCTTTATAATAGTTCGCTCGCGCTGGAAGAATCCTATCAAGAGGTAGAGTTACAGGAAAATCTACTATTTCAGGCGCGACATCTATCGTTTGGCAGTGTTTCATTAGACATACAACCTGTTTTGCAAGTTGTAAAGGTCAGTGGAACAATTACTGTGTCATTTTAATTGTTCTGGCGGCTGATCGCAAGGTCAGCCGCCCTCACACAGGACTCTCATGACATCTCCCTTATTATGCTCCCTCGAAGACCTATCCAATCACCTTAGCTTACTGGGTGAAAGAAAAATCCTTATCATTACGCATCTCCGCCCTTTCGACCTTTATGGCGCAGCTCTTAGGCAACAGCTTGAAAAGCTTAGGTGGCCCTATTCCATAAAAATGATTCCAGAAGGTGAAAAACATAAGACGTTGCAGCAAGCGATTGAATGCTGGGAGATGTTGGCGCGTGAAGACTATGATCGAAACACCCTAATTTTAGCCTTTGGCGGCGGAATCATCAGCGATTTGGCCGGCTTTGTCGCCGGCTGCTACATGCGTGGAGTCGATTCAGTTTATATTCCCACCACGCTTTTAGCGATGGTAGATGCCTCTATTGGCGGCAAAACAGGTGTCAACCTAGGAATGCATAAAAATTATGTGGGTCTTCACTATTCTCCAAAAAAAATTTTTATCGATGTCAGCCTTCTTGCCTCCCTCCCTGAAAAGGAATACATCGCCGGCTTTGCTGAAATAATCAAGGCGGGTATGATCGCTTCCCAAGGATTTTTTCTTTCTATTGATCGCGAATGGGACAAGCTTGCCGTCAGAAAAGAAGAACCTTTAAGGCAAGTGATCCAGCAAGCGATCGAAATTAAAGAACAAATTGTCAATTTGGACCCCTTCGATCGGGGAGTGCGCTCCCATCTCAATTTCGGCCACACGTTCGGTCATGCTTTAGAGTCGATGACTTCCTATGAATTTTTCTTGCATGGCGAAGCGGTCTCCATCGGGATGAATTGTGCAGCCCGCCTTGCAAAACACCTTCAATTTTGCCAAAAAGAAACAGCTGAGCCGTTGGAGGCTTTATGCAAAAAAGTCGGACTGCCTGTCCACTTTCCGCCTATGGATCCTGAACTTGTCATTCAATCGATGAAAAAAGATAAAAAAAATACCAAAGGCTTGATCAACTTAATTCTCCCCAAAAAAATTGGCCAAGTTGAAAAAATATCCTGTAATGACCCTGATGCTATTCTTTTTTCGCTTAAAATATAAAGGATAAGGTAGAGTATTTTTTGCTAAATGAGATGGAGTAAAAAATGGGTAAAGCCCTAATTATCGTTGAGTCGCCTGCTAAAATTAAAACATTAAAAAAATTTTTAGGACCTCAGTTTCTATTTGAATCTTCGATTGGCCATATCCGTGACTTGCCTGAAAGAGAATTTGGAATCGACATAGAAAACGATTTTGAACCTAAATACACCATCATGCCGAATAAAGAAGATGTGATTGCCAAACTGCGCAAAGCTGCCAAACAGTGTGATGTCGTATACCTCTCTCCCGACCCTGACCGCGAAGGAGAAGCCATTGCCTGGCATATCACCCAGATTCTCCCCCCAGACACCAATATTAAAAGGGTCTCTTTCAATTCGATTACCAAAGATGCCGTTGTAAAGGCTCTTGACAATCCTCGCTCAATTGATACGGGCCTTGTCAATGCCCAACAGGCGCGCCGCTTACTTGATCGCATTGTCGGCTACAAAATTTCACCTTTGCTCAACAGACGCATTCAAAGAGGGAAGGAAAATTTTCTTTCCGCCGGAAGAGTCCAATCGGTTGCCCTAAAACTTGTTGTGGACAGGGAAAAAGAAATTGAAGCCTTCAAACCCGTCGAGTACTGGAACCTAGGGGGATTTTTTAAAACGGATAATGAAGAAAAAATTTTCCGCGCTTCCCTGCACTCGGTCGACGGCAAAAAATTCGAAAAAGAGCCAATCGTTGGCAAAGAACTTACACTGATTGGGAATAAAGAAACGGCCGATCAAATACTTGCCCGGATGCGGCCAGGCCCTTTCGCTGTACAGAAAGTGGAAAAAAAAGAAAAAAGACGCTTTCCCGTACCTCCCTTTATCACATCGACCCTGCAGCAGGAAGCCAGCCGCCACCACGGTTTTTCTTCAGCACGCACCATGAACATCGCACAAGGACTTTACGAAGGGATTGACTTAGGGGACGGATCAGAGGGTCTGATTACCTATATGAGGACCGACTCGGTCCGCATTGCACCTGAAGCAATTGAAGAGGCGCGCGCCTACCTTGCCCGGCAATACGGCAAAGAATACATTCCTGCCGACCCAAAGCATTACAGCACCCAAAAAAGTGCGCAGGATGCTCACGAAGCGATCAGGCCGACAAGCCTTGAATACACCCCCGAAAAAATCCAGCCCTATTTGACGAAAGAGCAGTTTCTGCTCTACCAATTGATCTGGCGGCGCTTCCTCTCTTCCCAAATGGTAGCAGCTATTTATGATACTGTTTCGGCAGATCTCCTATGCGGACAGGGAATCACTTTAAGGGCCACAGGATCAATTATCAAATTTCCGGGCTTCCTGGCCGTTTACGAAGAAAAGCAGGATGATGACGAAAAAGATGATGAAAACCGCATGCTGCCGCAACTGGAGGAGGGGCAAACGCTCAACTTGCAGGAATTGACGGCCGAGCAAGCTTTTACTCGCCCTCCTCCCCGCTTTACAGAAGCCTCCTTGGTCAAGGAACTGGAAAAATCGGGCATCGGGCGTCCCTCGACCTATGCTGCCATTATGAATAAAATTCAAAGCCGTGAATATACCATCAAAGAAAATGGGCGGTTGAAACCCACTGAGCTTGGCCAGATCATCGCCCAGATGCTTGAAGCCAGCTTCCGGGAGATCATGAACATCGGCTTTACGGCAGCCATGGAGGATGACCTTGAGCGGGTGGCGGAAAACCAGAAAAACTGGAAATCCCTCATTCGTGACTTTTGGGAAAAATTTAATCCAACACTCGAGACTGCCCTGAAAGAGGCCTTTGTACCCAAAGTCTTGACAGAGATTGAATGCCCAAAATGCCATGAAGGGCGGCTGCAAAAAATCTGGTCCCGTTCGAAGTACTTTTTTGGATGCTCACGCTATCCCGACTGTGATTATTCGGCACCCATTGAAGAAGTGAACTTTAGTAAAGAGGACTATGCCGCTGACTTTAACTGGGATCAGCCCTGCCCGCTTTGCAAATCGGAAATGAAGGTACGCCACGGGCGCTATGGAACATTTTTGGGCTGCATACGCTACCCGGAATGCAAAGGAATCGTGAATATTCCTAAAAAGGGAGAAACTGTCATTTCGCAGGAAAACCTCCCTCCCTGCCCGGCCAATGAATGTCCTGGCCGGATCGTCGCCCGCAAGTCCCGTTTTGGCAAGGTGTTCTATTCATGTTCAACATTTCCTGAATGTGATGTGATCGTCAACACGCTTGAGCAGCTGGAATCGAAGTATCCCGACCATACAAGAACCCCCTTTGTCAAAAAAGAGAAAAAAGGGGCCAAAGGCAAACCGGCTGCCAAAGCTAAAACTAAAGCAAAAACACCGGCAAAAAAAGCCCCTAAAAAAGAGGGGGCCGAGAAACCGAAAAAAGCGCGCAATATGCCTGCCTACCAGGCATCTCCCGAACTTGCCGCTATCATTGGCGTCAATGAAATAGCCCGCGGAGAGATGACCAAGAAAGTGTGGGACTATATTAAAGCTAAGCAGCTCCAGGATCCGAATAACAAACGGTTGATTGTCCCCGATGCTGCTTTAGCAAAAGTCTTCGGCTCAAACGAGCCTGTTGATATGTTTAAAATGACAAAGTTATTAAATGCCCATTTGACTAAATAATTTTGAAACTATTGTCATGGTGCAGGCCTACCGGCTTAAACCGTGGTTTATAGCTGAGAAACTCAATGAACAGCCACCAAACTTGCTAATACTTGAGGAGGCTGTTTTTGTTTCGCACACTTTTTATCCACCAATAAACTGACCATACGACCAGGGTGAATGGCTTTTAAGCGTTCATTCCTGCTGTAAGGCAATTCGAAAATTTCTTCATTCCCGAGTCTTATAATTAATTGAATGTCTTCAGAAGAATAGCCTTGCTGCTCGAGTATTTTAACCAATTGATTTTCTGCCTTCCTGGTTACATCTCTATTTTCTTTCCAGTGTCTTACGCCGTTTAAATAATCACTCACCTCCTTTGGAAGCTCCAACCCTTTTTGCTCCAAATTTTTAATGACTTGTTTGCCGTCAAATTGATTTCCCAAACTGTTCTTTACCTCTGCAGTTAGGCGTTTATTGGTTTCTAACATAGCTGCTAAGGTTGCCTTAGATGCCCATTCAGAGCATATTTGATCGTCGGTTGGAAGCTCATCCCCATAAAATTTATTATAAAGTTTATTAAAATCTCTCTCATGGGTTCTCTCATGGCCAAGAACATCTTTCCCCATTAATTTAAATAATTGTGGTTGTCCGGCAATACCGGCAGCAATTCTTCGTTCTTGGTTATTGCCCACATTTTGAAAGCGGTAGGGAGCATTTGTCTGCATCTCGTTTTCAACTCTTCGATATAACTCATTGACTTTTTGAGCCCAATCTTCTCCATAGACTTCTTTCAATGTGTTTATTAAAGAATCGGGTACAAGCGGGGTGATATTAATTTCCCAAATATCGGAAATGCATAATTGGTAAAGACATAATATTTCCTGTTCAAAATTCCCATATACATGCGAAATTTGCACTTCACCCTCATTGCAAAATAGCTTAGCACCATGTGTAAATCCATTTGCCGCAAAGCTTGTCAGGCGTTCCTCAAGGGGAAGCGGGCTATTTAACCATTCACTTTTTTTCTTGGCGGCGTAAGCCAATACATCCCCATCTTTATAATGAGAATTAATCACAGGCCTTATGATTTTATCTAAGTCGGCTAAAAGATCTTGAGAATGGATGGATAAATCGGATAATTTTTGTAATTTTGGACTCATTTCCATTAATCCTAAGTTTCTAAGCTGACCTAAAAAACTTGGCTTTTCCTCATCGTCGCTCTCGTTTAATCGAGCTGAACGAGTTATTTTGCCAAGTTCGGTTAAAGTTAAACGCTCCTCTAATTTAATAGAAGCCGGGTTTGCGTGATACCTGGCTAATAAGTCCTCCATTTTGGCATGTAGCTTACTCACTTCCGTGGCAGATTTAGTGATGGTCCTTGTTTTAGATAGATAAGTTTGCAAAAATGCTATACTTTGTGGGGTAATTCCGGCAGGAATTTTATCTTGATTTTTCTTAACCTTCGGCGTCACAAATTTTTTAACAATACTCTGGAGAAAAGAAGGCGCAAGATTTAAAAATGTTTCAATTTCTTCATGATCTTCACTTGCAGTAAACGCATGCAATGCCTCTTTCAAAAATAAATCCTTTTCAGCTCTTTCAAGGATATCCGCCATTTGTTGTTTTTCATACAAACTTAATGCAGGTTGATCATCTTTTGCTAGTTTGGCAGCTGCTGAAGCCTTATTCAAAAACCTTGACAAACGCATCATATCGACTTGTTGTTCATTAGATAAAAACGATGATGGAGCTGATTTTAAAATTTCGTTCAGTACAGATTCTCCTAAAAGCATCTCATCCAAATTATCAGAAAGATAACTTTTAGGAGCGTTTGCCAAATAGGATTTTAATTCTTCACTCACAACGTTTTTTTCTACTTTTTCGACAATATTATTTAATGCCTCTTTAGCATTATTAGAAAGTTTTAAACTTCCAATTATTGCTTTCGCTTTTATATAAGGCTGCAATTGGTTTTTTGTTGTTTCGTCGAGAGTATACTGCCACCTTGAACATTGGACACGAATTTGCGATAAATGAACGCAAAAACAAGGAGATCCAGTATGGAAGTTGGTCAAGCCAAACGTTGGACAGCATCACGAAAAATAGAGGTAGTGCTTCGTCTTTTAAGGGGG
>JAJTHR010000093.1 GCA_021298935.1 Parachlamydia sp.
ACCATAAAGTTGGCTTGTCAGCGCTTCAGATTTAAAAGATCTTTTCGAAGTTGATATCTTTGAATATCAACAAGGAGAGATCTTTTAAAGATGAGGGTGATCACAAGTCAAATTTATGATTTTAATTTCGGGAAATGGTATTAGAAAGAAGTTAAACGTAGCAGAGGAGGATTGTTTAGTATCTCTCTTTTCCCATTACTCACCGCATAAGGGGCAGGATCTTTTCATTCAGTGGATAGCTGAACTCAATTCTCAAGCCAAAAATTATCCCTTCAAATTTTTAATGATTGGATTTTCACATAAAAAGCAAATCGATTTAATGCTGTCGAAGATTGAAATAAAAGGCTTAGATCGAAGAAATTTTTTAATTGGACATCATGATTTAAAACCGTTTTATAAAGCGAGCGACATTTTTGTGATGAATTCGCAAGGGTTAGGAGAAACTTTGGGCGTGTCACAATTGAAGCCATGGCATTTGGCCTACCCATCCTGGCAACAAGGGCAGGAGGAACGTGTGAAATTGTTAAGGAAAAGGGCACCGGATTGTTCCATCCGACCGGGAAAAAAGGGAAAGCTGATTTTTTAGAAAATTTAGTTTACTTCTTAAAAAATCCTAAAAATGCCAAAAAAATGGGTAAAGAGGGGCAAGAATGCATTAAAAATTACTTTATCGATGCTCGTTTCTATAAAGAGCTTGGATCTGTTATCCAATCATTAGCATTTAAATAAATAGTGCTAAATTACTTTGTTAAAATGATCCCTATGAACTATCTTTATATCTTTTTGCACGCATGCCCAAGCCATTGTTTATGAGCAAAACAATAATGGCAAAGTGAACAATACACAGAGCGGGGTCAAGAAAGTGAAAGCTTTTCTCTAATGCCATTTTAATTCATTCTTATTGAGGTGCTATGTTTAGAAAGATAGTGTTTTTTATGTTTTTATTTAATGCGGGATTGTATGCCATGGACGGAGATCAACTCAAACGGTGGGCAGGCTCAGTGCGCCCCCCATTTGCCTATAATTTGAATTTGACAGCAGTGCCAAAGTCTCAGAAAGAAAGCGACGTCCTGGTTACCATGCATGGCATTGGAGGGGACTACCGCATCGCTGAAATCGTCCGTTCCAATTCCGAAATTCCTTACCATCTCGTTACATTTAATTTTCCCGATCACGACTTGAAAAAGAGCGAATGGACAAAAACATCTCTTGGCACCATTGAAGAGATCTTGCCGGCGCTTTATGTTTGGAAGCAGCTTGTCGTTGATGCGGGCTTGGATAAGCTTCATTTATATGGATTTTCTGCAGGTGGGGGAGCCATCGTTAACGGGTTGGCTGTCCTCAATTCCTCGCTTTATGACAAACGTTTGCAGGATGTAGGGATCGGGGCCGTTGAAAAGCGAAAAATACTGCATGCAGTCGAGAGAGGAAGTATTATTTTAGAAGTGCCATTAAAATCTTATGACGAAATGGCTTTGCTCTGGCAAAGTCCGGAGGTTTATGGATTGGCTGCGCGTGCGCGTAAGAATCAGCTGGTTCCGCTTGACAACCTGGCTCTTTTAAAAGGGCTTCACTTAAATGCTTATGTTTATTTTGCCTCTCGCGATGAAGTGATCGGCAATCGGGATGATCAACTTTTTATTCAAAAATTCAAGCAGGCAAACAGCCAGGGGAAGATAACATCTTTGATAGGCCCGACAGCCGGCCATAATCAATTTCATCCCGAGTTGTGGGAGGCTTACAGCCCTGGCTCATATTAACCTGAGTTTGGATTTTGTAGACACCTCTAAGCTTTCTCTTCAGGAAGGTCTTTGCGCATACCTTCCACCCAGTTGATTTGTTGACGGGGATCCTGCGGCTCGCAAATGAAAAGAACAGCCAGAATTCCGTTTAGGGGCAGATAATCGATGATTTCGTTCCATCGATAGATGGTAAGCGAAGCATTGATGCAGATAAGGGTCAAAAGAATGACTGTACGAGGAAAAACCCCGATTGCTATCAATAGTCCTGCCAGAAATTTTAATGATCCTAACAAGTAGGCATAGGCAAGGGGAGGAATAAAATGAATAACGGATGCTTGTTCGCCTGTCGGTGAAAGATGGGCGAAATTTTCTGTAAAAGCAAACACCATTAAATTAAGTCCGACACATACCCGCAAAAAAAGAAGGGCATAGCCGGTGTAACTTATAGAGGGTTCTAAATCGGGAAAAAGCAAGCGATCGACCGCATAAGGCCCTCTTCCGGCCAGATAGAAGAATCCTGCCACCCCTAAATACTGCAAGGAGGCAAGCATCGGTATGAATCCGAAGTAATCAATGCCGAAAGCCCATAAAAAACCGATAATGGCAGCAGATGGACGGGTAAAACCTCCATAAAAAAGGGAAAGAGCACAAAAAATTTCAATCAATCCAATCCAATTGGCGTAGGATCCTTTTAATGGCAATTCGGAAAAAAATAAATACCCTTGCACGCCGTTTATCAGAAGGGCGATAGCAGTGTGGATTCCGATAATGACAGGTACCCAGCCATAAAATAAGGTCAAATGATTAGCTGAAGCGCCCAAATCTTTCGGACCTAATAAAAAATCCCTTTCTTCCCTTTTTTTCCAAAAAAACCAAAGAGCAGCCGCAAGTGCCAGCGTGCTGCCGATAAAGATCAATATCAAACTAGTCTCCATTTCCCCCAATTCCCGCAACCAATAATAGCTATTTTCATACTAACCTGAATTTCAGGCAAATAAACACCAAGCTCAGGTAAATAAGCCCGCTTATCTTAATTATCTATGATATAATATTTTTATTGGTTGCAGGCAAGGTGTTTTGGTTAACCACTAGTTAACCAGTTGCGGGCAGCCCGGCATTTTGAGGATTTCTTTCCCAAATCATTAGTCCGATAAATCCGGCTGTTCCCAGGCAAAGAGAAACCGGGATGACAGCTATCCCTAAAAGAAGGGCCTGCGGATCGGTCGGCCCGCCCATGGCGTTGATAATTCCACCCATCGTTGTATGGAAAGCATAACCAAAAAGCATGATAATCATATTGGCTAAAGCTGTCGCCAAACCGGCCGCTTGGCTTCTGACATAATTGGAGGCCTTATAAATGGCCAAAATCTGATAGGCGCAGCAGACACCGATCAGTGCAAAATCAATTGAAATCATTTGGTAATTTAAGGGCCACAGCAGTAGAAAAGCAAAGCTTGCCGCCATCACAGCACCTGCGCCAATGATCGCCGCCAGATAGCTTCCCATCTTGTCGGCAATATAGCTTAATGCTGGCGAGCCAAAGCACATCCCAACAAAAATAAAAGAGGTGAGGCTTGCCGCCACCGTTTTTTCAATGCCGTAGACATTTTTTAAAAAAATGCTTCCCCATACATCTGCAAAACCCTCCATGGGCCCTACCATCAGGCCGGCAAAAAAACAGCAGCATAGCACACGGCCGTTCAAAAGCACTTCTTTTAAATCGGATGCGATGGAACCCCTGGATTCTTCCTTAAAGTCAGGAATAATCAAAAATGTCGCAGCCGCGAGACCGAGGCCCGCAAGGGCCAGGATTTGAACCACAGCCTGATAGCCAAAGACATCACGCATATAGCTAATCGGCCCGCCACCATAAATCGCTCCAATCAAACCGATTGTGACAGAAAGGCTAAGCATGCGAGGGAATTTCTTTTCATCAAAGACCATCCGCACAATTTTGAACACCCCTAAAATCGCAGCCGACGATCCAACGCCAATTAAAAATCTACCGGCAATAGGATAAATCCAGTAATCGGAAAAAAGCAAAGGCATCAATCCGGCAACCGACAAAAGAATACAGCCGCTCATGACTTTTTTTGGCCCGAACCGATCAAGCATCAGACCGATTGGAAGATGCATCAGGGAGTAGCCGATATAATAAATGCCGGAAAATTGACCAAAAACACCAGCTCCCATGTCGAATTGCTGCATAATATCATCTAGAAAAATATTGGGAATGACACGCAAAACATATTGATAGGAATAAAAGATCGATGTGATGAACCACACGATCAAAGCGAACGAGCGGGAAGTGGAGGTTTTATCCATGAGAGTTCCTAAATAGTTTAATTATTATAATATTTTAATTGTTTTTTGATAAAAATAAAAGAATTATTGGTTGGTTGCTTTTAATTAAAAGCAAATTTATACTGATCAAAAATTTTTTTTGAGGTGATTATGTTTGGAATTGTGGAGTCGGCTTGTAAAAATTATTATACACAAATTCCAGAGGGAAGTTTAAGGTCCATTTTTAAAAGCGGCGTCTACCCCTTTGTCATTTCTTTTGTCTGCGTCAATTATACTAAGGGAGCTGCATTAAATTTCACCCGTCCCCTGGCTTCTGCGGCGGCCTGTACTTTGGCGTCGACAATCCATGCCTTGACTGCCCCTTTTTTTGAGTGGCTGTTTGAAAATGACAAATTTTATGTGCATCAGGAAATCATTAAATTCTGGATTGATTTGACACTGGCACATAGTCTGATTCATTATGCGACTCCTTATAAAGTGGCATTATTCACAAAGCAATCCTGGCCATTGATGATCAACATTGCCTCTCAGAATATTTTTAAGCTTGCGCTTGTGCCTTTTATCACGCTGGCGAATGCAATAAAAGTGGATGGTCATCAGTTTTTAAAAACCAAATTTGGCGTGGATATGAGTCAAGCGACACCCGCTATTTATTACATCAATCCATTATGATTACACTTTCCTTTCAAATTGTGCCGCATGGCAGTCAAGAATATGATGAAATCGTCAACTTACGCCAAGAGATCCTGCGTAAGCCTTTAAATATGTTTTTTCAGTCTGAAGATTTGCCAGTAGCTGCCACTCATAGATACGCTCGGAGTGTTTTTTTTGTTTGTTGCTCTTTTTCGTTTTTTGTCTATCGCTGCTATTTCTTTAACTAAAATGACATTAAATCAAAATTTAAGTATAGTCTGAGCAAAAAAATTCTTTTTATGGACGTTGTACTTTTAGCCCGCATCCAATTCGCCCTCACAATTATGTTCCACTATATCTACCCAGTGTTAAGCATTGGACTTGGGTTGATCATGGCTATTGTCGAGGGACTCTATATTAAAACAAAAGAGCCTGTCTACCTGCGCATGGCGCAATTTTGGACGAAAGTCTTTGCGTTGACTTTTGCCATTGGCGTTGCCACAGGTATTGTGATGGAGTTTGAATTCGGGACGAACTGGTCCACCTATTCACGCTACGTTGGAGATGTCTTTGGAAGTGCGCTGGCTGCTGAAGGCATATTTGCCTTTTTTTTGGAATCGGGTTTTTTGGCTGTAGTCCTTTTCGGATGGAATCGGGTCAGCCCCAAAATGCATTTTTTTTCCACCGTAATGGTTTGTTTAGGAGCTCATTTTAGCGCCATTTGGATTGTGGTCGCCAATTCCTGGATGCAAACGCCTGCGGGTTACCATATTGTTGGAGAAGGATTGGCTGCAAGAGCGGAAATTATCAGCTTTTGGGAAATGGTTTTGAACCCCTCCTCGCTTGTCAGGCTGGGCCATGTCATTATCGGCTGCTGGCTTGCCGGCGCTTTTCTTGTAGCCAGCATTTCGGCCTATTATCTACTCAAAAACAGGCATGATGATTTCGCCAAAAAATCGATTGCCATTGCGCTATGGCTTGCGACGATTGCTTGCTTGCTGCAGGCAGTCTCCGGTGATAGAAGCGGCAAAGTTGTGGCGCAGTACCAGCCGGCAAAATTGGCAGCCTTCGAGGCAATCTATAAAACGGAAAAAAGCGCTCCCTTGACTGTGTTTGGCATTGTTAATGCAAAAGAAGAAAAGATCGATTATGCCATTCAAATTCCTAAATTGCTCAGTTACCTTTCCTTTGGAAATTCGGAAGCGGAAATCAAGGGATTGGATCAATTTCCCAAAAAAGACTGGCCGCATGTCGCAGCCTTATTTTATTCGTACCGCTTGATGCTGGCCATGTGGGGCTTGATGCTTTTTATCGCAGCAGCAGGTCTTTTTTACTGGGCAAAGGGAAAGCTGGAAGAAAAAAGATGGCTCTTATGGCTGATGGCAATTTCAGCAGCTTTTCCCCAAATTGCCAATCAGGCAGGTTGGTACAGCGCAGAGGTGGGTCGCTACCCCTGGATTGTTTACAATTTACTTAGAATATCCGATGGCATTTCAAAAGCGGTGACAGCCAACCAGATTCTGGGCTCAATCATCATGTTTTTGATCGTCTATACCCTCCTTTTTTTCTTATTCATTTATTTATTGCACAAAAAAATCATGCTGGGGCCGGAAGAGGCGGATGAAGATGATTCAACACCCTATCATGGCCTTCAACATCTTATTGAGGAGCCTAAACCTTGATTCCTGAATCCTATCTTGAATTTGGCTGGTTTACGATTTTTGTAATCCTTTTGACAGGCTATGCCCTTCTGGATGGATTTGATTTGGGAGTCGGCATGCTCCATTTATTTGCCAAAAATGACGGCGAGCGGCGAGTGATGCTCAATTCCATCGGCCCCGTTTGGGATGGTAATGAAGTATGGCTTGTAACAGCCGGAGGAGCCCTGTTTGCAGGGTTTCCAGATATTTATGCCACCATGCTTTCCGCTTTTTATGTCCCTGTGATGGCTCTTTTATGCGGACTTATTTTTCGGGCTGTGGCGATTGAATTCAGAAGCAAAGAAAAAATGGTTTGGTGGCGCTGGATGTGGGACATAGCCTTTTTCTTAGGCAGCTTAGTGATTGCCCTGGTTTTAGGTGTGGCAATTGGTAATTTAATTCGGGGGATCAGGCTGGATGAAACAAAAGAATTTGCCGGCCAGTTCTCTGATTTGCTGCACCCTTATGCCTTGCTTGTCGGCCTTCTGACTGTTTCCCTTTTTATGGTGCATGGCGCCATTTATTTATTGATGAAAACAGAAGGGGAGTTGCACGACCGGTTGCGTACGCGGGCTGTTTCGTGCATCGTCTTTTTTGTTTTATGCTATGCCATTACAACGATGGCGACTTTAATCTATATGCCCCATATGATTGGGGCCTTGCAAGATCGTCCCTTCTTTTTCATTATTGCCCTCCTCAACTTGCTGGCTGTTGCCAATATACCAAGGGAAATTTATCATGGAAGAGATGCAAGGGCCTTTGTTTGCTCATGCTTAAATATCATTTGCCTGCTGGCCCTGTATGCCATTGGTACCTACCCCAATGTCATCCGATCGATCGATCAGCCCGACCTTTTAAGTTTGACGATTTATAATTCATCATCGTCGCCCTTAACTTTAAAAATTTTGTTTTTGATTGCCCTGATTGGTG
>JAJTHR010000112.1 GCA_021298935.1 Parachlamydia sp.
AAAAAGGCAAAAGTAAAAAGTAAAAAATCATCCATTCCAAAACTTTTTCCTTTTTCCTTTCTACTTTTTACTTGGCAAAAGCATCGTTGATTCGATTTCTTCGCGGACTTGTTTGCTGACGTAGCTGCGGTTCATGCACTCAACAAGGAGGAGATTGGCTGCGTAATATTGATTGAGAAGTTCTAATTGTTCATCAGTAAATTGCCAATCGTGACCAATATTGCGGCGATCAATACATACTTGACGCAATTCCTTTGTCCATTCCTCTCCATGATTTTTTCGCCATTGATAGAAATCTTCTCGGTCGCTAGGTAATTTAGACTTAAGGGCTTGCATTTCTTGGCGCAATAAATCATCGCCAAGATTGGAGACAAGGTCGAGGTCATGCTCGATCGCTCGGACGATGACGATGGAGAGGTGAATGTCTACAGCACGGTCGAGGGCGAGGGCGATGGCGAGGTCAAGATCAAGGAGGGAGGTGTTGAGATCGAGGGCGAGGACATGATCGAGGGCAAGGGCGAGAGTACCCTCGATCATCCCCTCGCCCTCAACAGTAGAGGTAAGAACACGGGCGCGGATTCGAGCTTGAAAATAAGCATAAAAAGCCCTAATTGCTACATTCTTATAGCTTAATTTCACAGAATTTGTCTTTTGATCTGCCCATTCTAAAAATGCTTGCAACTTCTCAACACCTGCGAACATTCCATCAATGCGATCCTTCATCATCTTCAAAAAATCATCCGATCGCCACAACATTTCCGTAGTCAAATAAAACACCTCTTTCCATCTGGGATTAGAAATATTCTGCACCAATATTTCCAATTGCTGACCGCGTTCAATTGCCTTCGCCGCGAAATATTCCTGAAAAGTCAAATGGGAAAAAGAATAAATATTTCTTGCCCTCTCCACTAATAATCCATGATGATGCTCGATCGCCTTTAACACTACCTCACTATCTAATCGCAACGCATCAGGATCTGCAGAAGTATCAGGGAGATTGCAGATATAATCCTTAACCTGGCGTTGCAAATCCTCTTGCCGAAAGAAATATTCCCCCTTCACAAAGGAATTAAAGGCTATCTGTCCCAGCATATCCTCCTTATTTTGTGGCGACAGATGCTTATAAATTGCCTCCCGTTCGATATTGCGCTTCGCATCCCACTTTTTCATCAATACTTCCAAACCTTCCTTATAAAGTTCCGAGCGCTTCTGCGGGAAGTCGTTACGCTCTCCAAATACCAAACACAACAGTGTCAACAACAAAGGATTTGTGGCTAATTCCTTAACAGGCTTGTTTTTCGTCAACCTGTCTAACATCCGTTCTGCCTTTGACTCATCCCCCTCCCGAAACCAGTTATTGACAAAGGTTACAATCTGCTGGTCATCAAAATCTGCAACCTCAACTTCCGTAAACTTTTCAAACTGATATTCTCGCGCCGCAATCCGACAGGTGATCGCAAAGCGATTTTTTAGCCAATCTCGCGAAAATTTATCAATGTCCTGCTTAACACGGCGATCGTCTTCCTTCTTTACCTCATCCAAACCATCCAAAAGGATCAACGCCCTCCCCTCCTTGAGCAGGCGTATCAACACATCCACCGCCACCTCTCGCTTTTGAAATTCCGTCAAAATGTAATTCTCTAACGATGGCTGTCCCCTCTCCTCGGCATAAGCCTTCAGCGTCACAAAGATCGGCACAAGTTCCCCATGAAACTTACCTTCAAGGCAAAACATCGCCAAATATTTCATAAACGTGGTTTTCCCTGCCCCCGGTTTACCCAACACCACCAACTTTTGATGTTTCTCGAATGCTTTTAAGCCATTAATACGATGCTGAATCTTACCCATCATCCAGCGCTCAAAATTTTCCCTATTTCCAATAGGTAAAACCTCGTCACAATCTATACGATCCTTGCCAGAAATTTTTTCAAGAATATTCACATCAGTATAAATCCGAGCCAAATCGACAGGTTTCGTCATATCCAAAACCCGCATCGTCCCACAGCGATTTGTCACATCATCTGCAATTTTTTGTCTCACATCTCGAACCAGTATATCAAGTAGGCGCTTTAAGCACTGCTTTGGGACTATTAGACGATCCTCCAGTACTTTCTTCTCGCGGAGTAATATCTGCGCTTGTTGTTTTAGTTCATCACTTTGTGATTTATTTACTTCTATTGAGCCATTAAGCTTCTGAAGTTTCTCCCCCATTGGGAATATGAATGATAATGTTGTTTGTGACTTCTCCAGTATTATCTTCTCGCGGTGTAATACCTGCGCTTGTCGTTCTAGTTCAACACTTTGTGATTTATTTACTTCTATTGAGCCATTAAGTTCTGACAAACTTTTCTCTAACTCAGTAACTTTTTGTTTTACCTCTTGTACTTGTATCTGTAATTCAAGCTCAACTAAATTAGATTGAATGTCAGATTTTGCATTTTGCTTTTTCGCCTCTGAATCTAGCCAGTTTCGCAACTTATTCGCCTTATTAGCTCCCTCACCCGCGATACTCAACTTCTTATAAATTCCTGTCTTGCGGCTACGAATTGCATCAGCCGTAACGTGTAGCTGCTCCGATATCTCGCGATCGTCCTTACCATTGCCCCACCAAAGCACAAATACTTCCTCTTGTTCAGGAGACAACTCGTACTTACGAGCCAAATCAGTTAAGAAATTGCTGGGAAACATAGACAATCTGCCGATTAGATAGGTTTATATTAGCCGAAAATTTAGTATGAACAAAAAGATTAACAAAACCTGTAGGGGTTAAGCATTTGCACCACAATTTCTAAACTTATCACAGAGATATCATTCCGCAAATGCTTAACCCTCTTCGCTTTCACCAATAAATTCTCCCTGCGTTTTGAGGTTAATGGCAGAGCATTCCCAATTTTAAGGGATCGGTAAATTTGTAAATGGTTGAGGGAATGCTTTGCCCCTACAACGGATTATTCCTGTCAATCCAACGATGTAAGGCAATGTAAGGCTTGTAAGGCTATGTATGTGGAGTGACCTCCAAACCTAATTTGAGACGCTTGCAATTGTCAATGCAATCACAAGCAATTCAAAAATATGAATAACCAAAATCAAGTGCAAAAGCAAGTCACGACTCAAGCGATCGCCCAAGCAAATAACTCACCAGCAAACAACAAACAAACTGCGATCGAGTCCACACCTACATCAACACCCATTGACGCATCCAACACCATTCCTGCGATCGCCAACAACCCAACAGTTAGCATAATCCTCGCCTTTGCCGTATTAGTGCGAGTCATCGTCGATCGCCCTTCGTCAAGGAAAAAGTAACAGAGCATTGTTTAGCAATAGCTAATAGTGAAATAATAGAAAACATTGCTTCACTATTAGCTATTGCTAAAACCATTATTTTCTCGTTGTAAATATTTTTAGGCTTCCATTTCCAATGGAATGTGAGATACAATTTCATCTATAATTCAATTTCACGAATACTAATCCATAATTACGATATATCAAGATGAAGACAAAACTAATCTGGATAGGACTTGCGATCGCTATAGGGCTTGGGATACCTCTGTTAAGTCCTGAAATGGCTAACACAGCGATCCCCCCTCTCCCTGATAAACACCTAAAAGCGATGTCAGATTATGTCGTGCTTGGGACTGTGACAAACATTCAAAGTAGAGAAGTGAGTGTATCCAGAGGGACTGATTATTTATATAAAGCACGAATACAAGTTAACCGAATAGAATTTTCCAGAGCTAATATCCTTACTTCCAAAAAAAGCATTGAAGTCCTTTACAGAAAAACAGGAAAACGACCAAATGGATGGGTGGGACCACAAGGACAGTCCCAACTATTAGAGAAAGACCGCAAGGTTAAACTCTTTATCCGTAGAGACGAGCAAGGCAACCTACATTTATTGGAGCCAAATGGATGGCAGCCAATCAATTGACAATCCATACCAAATCAAAAACAGGACTCAATCAAACCCCAAGAAGAGAATGACGACGCTTTGCGTCGTCATTCTCTTCTTGGGGTTAAAGCATTTGGCGATAGATATAAAAAAGAGTGAAGCATTGCTTCACTCTTTTTTATATCTATTCTTCTTCAATCCCAAAAATCTGATTGAAAGTTTTAA
>JAJTHR010000196.1 GCA_021298935.1 Parachlamydia sp.
GTTTTCTCATGAAGAAGATAAAAGAGGTGCGAGCTGAACTAGGAAAAGAAGAGGAAGGCAAGCCTGGAGCTCTCGTCAAACTTGAAAGAAAACTTGATAAGTGGCTTGAGCAGCGCTCCCTAGGCCAAATCCTGGACTGGTTTGACTGCATTGAGACGACAACAGTTCAGACCGCCATGAGCAACTATCGATGGTCAACCGAATCGGTGGCCAGAGACCGTCTGTTCCTTGAGCGCTTAGGTTTGCCCGGAAAATAGTGTACGCTTTAGCCGACTTTCAGGTTACTAAAAAGGATTTTGACTATGAAACATGTCATTCAAGCAGGAAAATTTAAAGCAGAATGCTTAAAAATTTTAGATGAAGTTGAAGCTAAAAAATATAGTGTCATCATTACTAAGAGGAATAAACCCATTGCCAAGTTAGTCCCTTTGGAAGAAGATAAACGCCCCTTATTTGGAAGGATGAAGGGAACTGCTCACATTACAGGCGATATAATTGAACCAATAGGAGAAAATTGGGATGCCTGTTCATAAAAATCTCAAACAACATAAATTATTACTTGACACGCATGTTTGGATATGGGTAATGCTTGGTGATAATAAAATTTCACGGTCATTTCGATTAGCCATTGAACAAAACAAAGGCAATACATTCATTTCAGCTATTTCTATACCGCGCGCGGTTAGGTTCTTAAATTTTTGGCGGCGAGATTTTATGTCCCAGTACATTGCGGAGATCTTGCAAACTTGGATAAGTTTGCAAGATCGAGCAATGAGCTGGGACGCAAAAGATGCCGATGAAAAATTTAAAGACCTATCCGCGCGTGGTATATATGGGAAATAGGAATGCTTTCTGAGAGGGGTAGACTAAACTTTGAAGTAGATTGTTTGGATTGGATCGAACAAGCGATTGTAAACTCAAATGTTGAAGTTTTACCACTATCCCCACGCATTGCGATCGAAAGTTCTCGTTTGCCAGGAATCATTCATGTAGATCCAACAGATCGAATCCTAATTGCAACAGCTTATGACATTAAAGCTATTCTATACCGCGCGCGGGTAGGTTCTTAAATTTTTGGCGGCGAGATTTTATGTCCCAGTATATTGCGGAGATCGCAGCAAACTTGGATAAGTTTGCAAGATCGAGCAATGAGCTGGGACGCAAAAGATGCCGATGAAAAATTTAAAGACCTATCCGCGCGTGGTATAATTACTCATGACAGTAAAATTTTGGATTATGGAAAAGGGAAATTAATTGGTGTCTATGATCCCTGTTAGATGGCGGAGAGGGTGGGATTCGAACCCACGGTACGGGTTAACGTACACACGCTTTCCAAGCGTGCTCCTTAAGCCACTCGGACACCTCTCCAAAGAAACAAAAAACATATCTTATTGTTCATAAAATGGCAAGAAAAAAAACTTTTTTTACTTCTTAATAATAATTTAATGTCTATTTTGTATCATTAATGTTTTTATTGGGTAATAAAAATGGAATATTTTATTAATTATGGAAGATGGCAAAATCGGATTTTTATTTCGCCTATCGATCAAGAGGACATTAAAAAGGCGGTCTTTTTTTGCGCTTCTTATGAAGGGGCGGGGGTGCGCTGCTATTCACGCCTTTATGGATGCCTCCTCTACTATCTTAGCATTGCTTCTCAGCTTCATATCAATGGTAATCGAGTGTATGTCAATAACAATAGCTTGGCAAAATTTGCCTTAAGGGTGAAGAAAATTGAAAGTGAACAAGTTTTTCACGCACGCCATGCAGCCATGAAATTGAATTATGCCTACCTGGAGTACCGCAAAAAAGGCTACGATAGGCAGCAGCTCAATCAGGCAAGGCAGGAGCTGAGAAAAAGAAAGGGTGTTATATTAGACATTCAGTCTCTTATGCAAGATATGATTACTAACGCGGAGAAAACTGGCTGAAGGCCTCATCCGCTTCGTCGTTTTGGTACGCATCATATTTGACAGGCGTGTAATTGACAAATTGCGCGAACTCTTTGCGGAAGGTTAAATTGACGCTTCCCACGCTTCCATGCCTGTTTTTGGCCACAATAAGCTCAGCCATGCCGGGTTTATCATTCGGATCATAGTATTCGCGGCGCAATAAAAACATAACAATGTCAGAGTCCTGCTCAATGCTTCCACTCTCCCTTAAATCGCTCATCATCGGACGGTGTCCCGGGCGGTCTTCTACCTTGCGGGAGAGCTGGGAGAGGCAAATGATCGGGATATTAAGCTCTCTGGCCAGGTTTTTGAGCATACGGGAAATTTCAGAGATTTCACTTTGCCTGTTTTCAGAGTTGCGTGAGTTGCCCGATCCTGACAAAAGCTGCAAGTAGTCGATAATAAGCAAGCCGATTCCGTAGCATTCTTTCATTCGACGAGCCCGGGCGCGCAGGTCGGTGATTTTCAGGCCTGCCTGGTCGTCGATAATCATGACATGTTTTTGCATGTCGCTGACACAGGTGACGATGCGTTGAAATTCACCTCCATCGAGTGCTCCTGACTTGATTTTATCCGATTCCACCTCGGCTTGCGAGCAAACGATCCGATGGACCAATTGCTCCGCAGACATTTCAAGGGAAAAAATTCCCACTGGTACTTTATTTTTAAAACAGACATTTTCAGCTATATTTAAGGCAAAGGATGTTTTCCCCATCGCCGGGCGGGCTGCGAGAATCATCAGGTTTGAATTATTGAGCCCGTTGATCATCTTATCCATGTCGATAAAATGGGAAGGAATGCCACTTAAAGCGAGGTCTTCGGGCCCTTTGAGGGCATAGCGTTCCTGTTTTTCCTGAAGCTCTTTAAGATAGGGAATTCCCGATTCGGAACGGACCCCTGTCAGAATCTCCTGGATAAGGATTCCGGCAGACGGGTGGGCCGACTGACTGATTTGGAAAAAAAGCTGCTGCGCCTCATCGAGAGAAGTATAAACGTCTGACGGCTCCTCCAATGCTGTTTTTTCAATGACTTGGGCGGCATTGATCATGCGGCGCAGGACCGATTTGTTTTGAACAAGCTCGACATATTCTTCAATAAAGGCCGACGTTCCGGCATATTGCGCTAGGGTCGCGATGTACCCTACTCCACCTACTGTATTAAGCTTGTCCTGTCTTTTCAGCTCTTCAGCCACCAAATGGATATCGGCAGGCTTATCTTTCTTGTAAGCTGTCTTGAGAGTTTGAAAGATAATTTTGTGTTCGGTAAAATAAAAATCGGAATCTTCGAGGGCGTCAGCCGCAATATTGAGGCTATTGATGCTTGTGAGCATGCACCCAAGAACCATCATTTCTGATTCTTTGGAGTGGGGAGCGACCCTGACTTTTATATTTGATTCCGCCATGACTTCCTGCTTGTTTGGCGATGGATTATAAGGCCTTTCACCTCTTATTTAAAGGGTTTTTGTTATGAGACGCGTGATTATTATCGGGGGAGGGTTCGGCGGACTGAACGCAGCCAAGGCTTTAAAAGGGGCAGACGTCGAGGTTCTTTTGCTTGACCGGACCAATCATCATGTTTTTCAACCCCTGCTTTATCAGGTGGCAACAGCTGCCCTTTCAGTGGCAAATATTGCGGGTCCTATTAGAGAAATTTTAAAAAGGCAAAAAAACGCGACTGTTTTACTGGCTGAAGTGGAAAAAATAGACCTAGAGCAGCAATCTATCAAAATTACAAGCGGCGAGGTTTATAATTATGATGATTTAATACTTGCCCCAGGGGCGCGCCATTCCTATTTTGGCCACGATCATTGGGAAGCTTACGCGCCTGGACTTAAAACCATTGCAGATGCACTTAGAATCCGTGATAAGATTTTAATGGCCTATGAAAAAGCAGAGCGGGCGGATGATCCTGATGAGGCGCAAAAAGAAATGCGATTTGTCATCATCGGAGGGGGGCCGACAGGGGTGGAACTTGCCGGTTCCCTTGCAGAATTTGCGCATCATACTCTGATTAATAATTTTAGAAATATTCTTCCCAAAAATACAACAATTACTTTACTTGAGGGGGGGCCGCAGCTTCTTCCCGGTTTTGACCCAAAGCTGGCTAAAGAAGCTCAAAATGACCTTGAACAGCTTGGGGTAGACATTTATCTAAATACGTTTGCTACCCAAGTCGAGCCGAATGGAGTCTATGCGCAGGAGCGTTTTTTTGAAGCTTCTACCATTCTCTGGGCGGCTGGAAATCAAGCATCCCCTCTGTTAAAACACCTGGATATTCCTCTGGACCAGCAGGGAAGGGCTCTTGTCAATCCTGATTTGACAATTCCTGGTCATCCCAATGTATTTATTATAGGTGATGCGGCATGCTGCACAGGGAAAAAGGGGGCTCCCTTGCCGGCGATTGCCCCAGTAGCCATTCAGCAAGGGAAGTATGTGGCTCGTCTTATTAAAAACCCCTCCAAAAGAAGAAAGGCATTCTTTTATTTTGATAAGGGGATGATGGCCGCTATTGGCCGGGGAGAGGCCGTAGTAATGCTCAGGAGGCTTAAATTCGGCGGTTTTTTTGCGTGGTTTGTCTGGTGCTTTGTGCATATTTTTTATCTGATCAGCTTTCGCTATAAGCTTCTTGTGATGATCCAGTGGATCTTCCTTTATTTATTCAGCCGTCGGCAAGGACGGGTTATTTCCAAAAACTATCGTTAATTTGACACTCATTTAAATAAAGTATTATAATAAATGTTGTGAGGAAATCCAATTATTAATTGGAGGTTTTATGATTAGCTTTTTTAAAAAAGCAATGATTTATGCAGCTTTCCTTGCAGCTTTTTTAATCCCTATGTCGGCTCCTGCTAAAGGCGGGGGAGGCGGACACCATGGAGGTGGAGGTCATCATTGAGGCGGCGGCCACCATGGCGGCGGTGGCCATCATGGTGGAGGCTGGGGCCATCACGGTGGGGGACACCATGGAGGCGGACATCATTGGAATAAGCACCATGGAAACCATTGGAACCATGGCTGGCATGGAAAGCACTATAACTATTATCCCTATGGATATGGGTTAAATTACGGTTATCCAGCTTATTATTATTCAAATCCTTATGGAGCCTATTATTTGGATGATCAAGTCATTTATTTAAATCGTTAAAAAAGGAGATTTTTTTTAACTTGCATTAAAAATATCCAGGAGGATAGGATAGCTCTCTTCCTGGAAAGATGGCTGAGTGGCCGAAAGCACGTCCCTGCTAAGGACGCATACCCCTAAAGGGTATCGAGGGTTCAAATCCCTCTCTTTCCGATTTTTCCCTCTTCGTCTACAGTCTTTGACTTAAAATTAAAAAAAATCATGCCGAGCACATAGAAAATCCCAGCAATTAATGCGATTGTAGCTCCTGTCGGCCAATCGAGCTGATAAGCGACCATATTCCCAAAAAGACAAAAAAGCCCGCTTAATAGAATGGCAATGCCCATCATGTGTGAAAGGCTGTAAGTAATCATATTTCCAATGGCTGCCGGAATGGTGAGCATGGTCATGACTAAGACGATTCCAACCACCTGAATTAAAAGCACAATGGAGACAGCGATCAGCACAAGCAGAAGCATGTAGAGTTGATTTACGGCAAGTCCCTGCAGTCTTGCCTGCTCTTCATCAAAGCAAATAGCCAGAAATTTCTTATGCAAGCAAGCTGTCAGAAGGATAATAAGGATGTCCAGGCCCCATAAAATGTATAGGTCAGTCTTTGAAACCCACAAAATATTTCCAATCAGGAAATTTGTCAGCTCTACGTTGAAACCGGGTGTTTGGGAGATAAAAAGGATGCCGATGGCCATGCCAATCGACCATAAGGCTGCAATGACCGAGTCTTCTCTTTGTTTGTAATGCAGATGCACCCAGCCTAATATGAGGGCTGAAAGGATGGCTGTCACTAGAGCACCCAGGAGGGGGGTCGCCCAGGTAATTCCTTGAGTGCGCTCAAGCCATATGCAAAATCCGATGCCGCTTAACACTGCGTGGGAAATGCTGCCGGCAATAAAGACAATCCTTTTTACAACGACGTAAGAGCCAATGATGCCGCTGACGATCGAAGCGGCGAATCCTGCAAGCAGGGATGATAGAAGGAGGGGATTGACGCTGACGGCTTGAAAAAATGAGAACATGTTACCTCGAAGTGAAAGAGCGGGCGTTTGGCTGCATGAGAGGAGGATGGTAGAGTCCTACGGCAAAATGTTCGCATACTTCCTGCGGCAGCAGCGAAAAAAGGGTGCCTTGTACGCAAAAAATTCTTTCCACCTGTTCAATGGCGGCATGCAGGTCATGGGTGACCATTAAAATCGTCAGTTCTCCTTTCAGCTCCTTTAAAATGGAATAAATTTCGGCTTCCGCTTTGCTGTCCACGCTTGCGGTCGGCTCGTCCAGTAAAAGCAAACGGGGATTAGAGACTAGAGCGCGTGCGATCAGGACGCGTTGAGCCTGTCCGCCTGAAAGGGTGCCAAAAGCTGCCTGACTGAATTCTTGCATGCCCATCCGCTCGAGCGCAGCTGCGGCTGCCTCCTTTTCAGGCTTTTGGAAGCGGCCATACCAGGGTAGCTTAGAAAGAAGTCCTGAAAGAACTACTTCTTGGACTGAAATAGGGAATTCACGGTCTAATCGGATGGATTGGGGAACATAGGCAATCCGCCCTTCATGCTGCCTTCCTTCCGGCTCAGCGTCAAAAATTTTGACAGCCCCACTGGAGGGTTTTAAAAAGCCCATTAAAATTTTTAGCAGCGTGGTTTTTCCGCCGCCATTGGGGCCAATGATTCCGATGAATTCACCAGGCGTCACGGTAAAATTGAGGTGGGAAAGGACCTGATTGCCGAGATAGGAAAAGGAGAGGTCCTTGACTTCAATGGCAGCGCTCATTCTCCTCTTTGTTCTCCTGCAAATGCCTTTGCGATGGCCTTCATGCTTGTGAAATAATCTTTCGAGTAGGGGTCGAGAGTAATGAGTGTGGCTCCAATTTCATTGGCAATCAGCTGCGCTGCCTTATTGCTGTATTGAGGTTGAACGTAGATGCGCTTAGCCTGGACGTCCTTAGCAAGGGCTAACAGACGCATCAGCTGCTGGGGAGTCGGGTCTTTTCCTTCCACTTCAATGGAATATTGTTGCAAATGATAATCGCGGCAAAAATAGGCGTAGGCGGGGTGTGAAACAAGAATCGAGCGATCATGAAGCGGCTTTAGAATGGCTCCTAATTCCTGATCTAATTTTTTTAATTTGTCCTTAAATAAACGGAGGTTTCTTTGGTATAATTCCTGATGTTCAGGATAAGCTGCGCTCAAGGCTTTCGCAATGGTGTCCGCCTGGATCTCAGCAAGTCGTGCGCTAAGCCAAAAGTGCAGGTCTTCGGAGCCCGAGCAGCAGCCCTTATGATGGGGATGGTGTGCGATCAGATCAAGACCATGCCTTAAGTCGATGATTTTGAGTTGGGGATGATGGCTTTTTAAAGCCTGGATGGCTTTTGTTTCAAAGGGCTCTCCAATCCTGAACCAGATATCTCCTTGAGAGGCGGCCATCATTTGCCTGGCGGTGGGCTCATAAGTGTGGGCGCTTGCTCCCACGGGTACCATTAGATGGACATGGACCGTCTCTCCGCCGATTTGTTCAACGAAAAATTGATGCGGAGGAACGGTCACCAGGATAGTGGGCGTTCCATAAATATAAGCCGAAGCAAATAGTAAAAAAAGAATCCAGGGGAGCCTGCTAGCCCATTTCATACAAGATGAACCTCGTTTAGAAATTAATCTAAAATAATGCTCTACAACGCGGTTTTTTGCAATCTATTAACTCGTCTTTTCATCACCTTGTACAGCAATTTTCCGTCTTTGGTTTTGTTGTGTTTTCTTAAACTCAATCGAAAGTACGCCGTCTTTATAGTTGGCTTTTTCCGAGATTTCCTCAACAGCGGAGGGAAGCTCTACCTGATAAAAGAAGGAATTGCGTGCCCGACGGTAAAATTTTCTTTCCTTGTCTTCCTGCTCATCTTTTCTGTCGGCTTTGATCCATAGGGTATTTTGGTGGACAGAAATGTCTAGCTCCTCTGCCTTCATGCCGGGTAGTTGCGCTTCGATATACACTTTGTCATTGTCTTCCGATACAGTGACGCCTGTTTCGCTGCCCCATCCCATCCATTGGTTCATTTTGCCTTCCATTTCTTCCCAAATATTGGGGAAGGAGCTCGGAAAGCGAAAAAAAGAGCGCGGAATTAATTGTTTGCCTCGATCGTCCATGATATACTCCTGTTTGATAGTCCTATTGAATACAGCAAAATATTTTATTAAGTCAAATATGAATGAAAAAAGACCCTTGGATCCCTTTCAAGAAGAACTAAGAAGCCAGGTTCTCGAACTGATTGAAAAAGCGGGAGGGAAAGCAGAAAGCCTTGAAGCGGACTTGATCAGTCAAATGATTTTGACAAGTTTAAAGCTGTTGAAAGAAGATTATGATTTGGGACAGCTTAAATTAATGACCCGCGCTTTCAAAGAAATTAGTTATGCCTACCGCATATTTAACCAGTATCCGGCGGCTCGCATGATCAGCATTTTCGGCTCTGCCAGGACGCCGCCCGATCACCCCGACTATGCGGCTGCAAAAGCATTTAGCGCAGCGATGGCCACTCAGGGATGGCTATGCATTACAGGCGCCGCGGAAGGAATCATGCGGGCAGGACTGGAAGGCGCTGAAAAGGAATCGCGCTTCGGCTTGTCGATCCGCCTACCTTTTGAGGCCCCCTCCAATTCCCTTTTGGTCGGTGATCCCAAATTAATTACATTCCGCTATTTTTTTACACGCAAACTCATGTTTTTAAGCCACTCGGATGCCATTACTGCCTTTCCGGGAGGCGTAGGGACACAGGACGAGCTGTTTGAAGTGCTGACCCTGATGCAAACGGGAAAGGCCAATATCGTGCCGGTGGTTTTGTTAGAAGGGGATAAAGGAACGTACTGGGATGCCTGGGAGCATTACTTGGAAAATAATCTGCTGGCAAATGGATGGATCAGCGCCGAAGACAAAAATTTTTACTTTCACGCGCGTACCCCTGAAGAGGCGATTCAGCACATCCAAAAATTTTATAGGCGCTACCATTCAAGCCGGTATGTGAAAGACACGCTCATCATCCGCCTCTCTACGCCATTAAGCATTGAACAAGTGAAAAATTTGTCTGATGAATTTCGCCCGTTGATCAAGGAAGGGGAGATGAAGTTGACGGAAGCACTGCCGGAGGAAACAGACCACCTGGAATTGCCAAGATTGGCTTTTGAGCATAATCGCAAACACTATGGCCTTTTAAGGAAACTGATCAACCGCCTGAACGAGCTAGTGGATCAATAGCCATGATTATATAGATTAGGTATAAGTCTAGTCTGCATAAGCATGGCAATTGACCCACTAGATTAGATATGCTTTTTTTCGGGCCACGAAAGCATGTACAACGTAAAGGAGCTTTGAGCGATGATGACGATGGAGCGTGCTTGATCAAAAATGCCTTGCCAGGGGCCTAACAATTGTAATTCCTTAGCGATACCCACTCCTTCGATAAAAAGCCCGCTGAGCTGCAGATTGAGGGTTTTTGATGCATGCTTGCTGAAGTGATTGGTTTGATAAAACTTCCATGCAATGGCAGCAGCACTGCAAGCATAGCCTAAGGCATGCAGAGATGAACCATAGACAACCAGCCTGCCGCTCCATCTGGCAATCAAATTCAAATGATGTAAAAA
>JAJTHR010000360.1 GCA_021298935.1 Parachlamydia sp.
AAAGTTGACTTGTCAGCGCTTCAGATTTAAAAGATCTTTTCGAAGTTGATATCTTTGAATATCAACAAGGAGAGATCTTTTAAAGATGAAGGTGATCACAAGTCAAATTTATGATTTTAATTTCGGGAAATGGTATTACAAGGTTTTTGGGCAATCGCTTGCTTAGAAGGTGAAAAGTTTGAAGAGGCTCGCCAGAGACCCCAGACGATTTATGAAAACGAACCAGATGTATTTTTTTCCTCTAAACTTCCTTATTTTAATTCCTGGTTAAATCTTGTTTATTTTAAAGAAAATCAGCAGGAGACTTTAGAGGTTTTGCAAATGGCCAAATTGAGAAATTCCTCCAAACTTTTAACCTCTTTGCAAGTGGAGGCAATGATGCAACTGGATCTCCCTTGCGATCAAATAGCTAAACTTTTTTGCTCACAAGGTTTTTTCGGGAGTTTTACACAATAAGAAAGGGATGCAGCTTGCGGCTCAAGTTTTAATATTTTTAAAAAGATACGGGGTTTCTGGTGATGATGCAAAAACGCGCGAGGGCGCAGAACAGCATGCAAGACAATTTTTAAATGAATTTTTGGCACCAACACCAAAAGAAAAATTTTCAAAAGCCAAAGTTATGTTAGCTTTAGGAGAGATTGCTGAGGCAAGAAGGTTGCTTGAGGAGGCGGTTGAAGAAGATAATCATGTCATATTTCGTGAAGAACTTCGAATACTCAACGAATGGGATCACTCAATATGATGCAGAATTGGCAGCTCCTCTAAAAGGAACTGCCAAATCATTATACCACTTTATAGGGGGTAATGCATGTAAAGATAATGATTTTGCATGAGTAAATCAAAAGACGGGGAAAGAGAGAGCTGGTGTTTGATTGTGCCGGTGCGCCAGGGCGCTTCTGCAGAAAAAAGGCTATCCCACCAATCTTTGCTTTCTAGCTGAATGACCTGATAGTTATCTTTTTCCAAATTCGCTGTTGCCATCAGCTCTTCGATCGCCTCACCTATCTGCTTATTGCTTGCATCGATAAAGCCAAATTGCTGGGCAATATCTGCCGGGAAAATGTGCGCGCCATACTCATTCACCAACTTTTCTTTCGATATTTCCGGCCGGGCATTCACCACTAAATTGACAAAATGCTTGTAGTAATAATCGATAATTTGGGTGTAATTTTTATCTTCGCCCGGCTGCCAGGGACGAAAGGGGTTTAGTGAATCCTTCCCTTTACCGGCAGAAATCGTCAAAGCTTCGACTCCAATTTTTTCAAGAAGGGATGTGGCATTCATAAAAGTGGGGGCAATGACGCCCACGCTGCCGATCAAGCTGATGTCGCTGGATAAAATTTTGTCTGCTGCAAGCGCGATATACATTCCGCCTGAAGCACAGAGGCCATCGACATAGGCATAAACAGGGATGTTGTACTTTTTCTTATAATTCATTAGCTCAAGATAAATGCCATTGGCATCTGTCACTGTGCCGCCTGGCGTATTGATATTAAGCAAAATGGCTTTCACACGGTCATCTTCATAGTCGCCTTCACGCGATTCGATAAGAAGCTGACGGATGTCCTTCGTGGTCAGATCACCCATGCCAATGACACCATTGATATTAATCTGCAAAATAACAGGGACTTTTGTGAGGAACGTTTCCCTTTTGCCCTCCGCATTGGGAAGAATTTCTTCCGTATGTACCGTTGTGAGTCCGTTGCTTCTTTTTCCTGAAGAGATAGAACCCAGCATGAGGATCATTACAACAAAGCCCAAACACAATCCAACGATGGTGAAAAAAGCGATAAAAAGGGCCCGAAAAGAGGAGTAAAAGATAGAATCTCGCATAAATAACCTAATCCTTTTTAAAAAAACTAAATATAACCGATTCTCTGTTCTAAAGACTAGATTAATTTTCTTAAGATTAATTCTTAATCGAGTTAAAATAGTTGTCTAATCAGGAGTTAAAAAATGAAAAAATTGATTTTATCAATAGCAGGAGTGATGATGCAGGCTGCAGCCTGGACTGTTGCACAGCCCATTGAAGTCCCCCTGATTCCAAGAAGCCTGCTTTTTGGCAATCCGGAAAAAACAAGCCCCGAGCTATCACCTGACGGATCCAAGCTTGCCTATCTGGCGCCCGATGCGAACAACGTCCTCAATGTCTTTATCGACGATCTGAAAGGGGGCCAAAAAGGTAAGCAGATTACGACCGACAAAATAAGGGGGGTGCGCAGCTTCCTCTGGCAGTATGACTTGACCCACATCCTTTATATGCAGGATAAAGATGGCGATGAAAACTGGCATCTTTACAGCACTGATATTGTGACCGGCGAAACGACCGACCTGACTCCTTTCGATGGGGTCAGAGCTTCTCCAATGAAATATGATTTTCGTTTCCCTGACCGCATGCTTATCTCTCTGAATAAGCGTAAACCCGCCCTTTTCGATGTCTATTCGCTTGATTTGAAGACAGGAGCGCTTGATTTAATTGTTGAAAATGACAACCAGGTGTTTTCCTGGGTGGCGGATCACAATTTGGACGTGCGTCTTGCCCTATCCTATGCCAAGGATGGATCGACCCTCATTCGGTTGCGCAGCGGTCCTAATGAATGGAAAGAATTTTTGACATTGCCGGCCGATGAGGTGGACTCCTCGGTGATTGGGTTTACACCTGACAACGAAGCCTTTTACCTGGTTTCTAGTTTGGGAGGGAATACAGCACGGCTGATGGAAGTCTCCCTATCCTCAGGCTCGCGTAAAATCATTGCCGAAGATCCGCAGTTTGATCTTGGTTCCGTCATGCTTCATCCGACTAAAAAAACATTGGAAGCGGTCGGTTATGATAAAGAAAAATTCGAATGGGAAATTTTAGATTCTGCTATCCAGCCCGACTTTGATTATTTAGCCGAACAACTGAAAGGCTCTTTCAAAATTGTCAGCCGTGATTTAGCCAATCAAAATTGGATCGTCGCTTCCCAATCGGACCAGCGGCCTTCCCATTTTTATGCTTACAACCGCTCCTCCAAAGCGCTCGTGTTTTTGTTCAGTACGCAGCCTCCATTGGAGCGCTATAGTTTAAGTCCCATGGTTCCTGTCAGCTTTGATGCGCGCGATGGCATGAAACTGCATGGCTACCTGACTCTTCCGTTGGTAAGTCCTGCGCTTAAACTTCCCCTAGTTTTGCTTGTGCATGGAGGTCCGTGGGTAAGGGATTCGTGGGGTCTTAATCCCACGGTGCAATGGCTGGCAAACCGCGGATACGGTGTGTTGCAAATCAACTATAGAGGCTCAACTGGATATGGAAAAAGCTATGTCAATGCCGGCAATCGTGAATGGGGGAATAAAATGCACCATGACCTGCTCGACGGTAAGCAATGGGCCATCCAAAATGGTTATGCAGATCCAGACAAAATCGCTATTTATGGCGGAAGTTATGGGGGCTATGCGACGCTAGCCGGCCTCGCCTTTACGCCGGATGAGTTTTGCTGCGGTGTAGACATTGTAGGGCCATCCAACCTGTTGACGCTGCTTCAGACAATACCTCCTTATTGGGGGCCTTTGAGTGCCCAAATGGACAGGCAGCTGGGCAACCTGGAAAAAGATGCCGACTTCTTGAAAGAAAGGTCGCCTTTATTCAAAGCGCATCAGATCAAGAAACCGCTTTTAATCGCGCAAGGGGCAAATGACCCGCGTGTGAAGCAAGCGGAAAGCGATCAAATCGTGCAGGCCATGCGTCAAAAGCAATTGCCGGTTGAATACCTGCTTTTTACAGATGAAGGGCACGGATTTGCACGGCCAGAAAATCGGATGAAATTCATGGCAGCGGCTGAATCGTTTCTAAATAAGTATTTAGGGGGCAGAAGCGAAGAGCCTTCCGCTGATGAAAAGTGGGACATGCATAAGAAATAATGCACTACAATAAAGAAAATCCTTTTTACGCCTCCATTAAGGAGCGCACTCCCCTTTCTAAGGCCGGATCAGCTAAAAGCACACAACACCTTGTGCTCGATTTGCGCGGATCCGGCCTGACTTATGAAGTGGGGGATAGCATCGGAGTTTTTCCTCAGCATGACCGGGAACTGATCGACCGCACTCTTCACTATGCCAGAGCGACGGGGGGTGAACTTGTCCACTACCCAGCCCACGACAGGCTCTATCGCTTTTCAGAACTGCTTCTGAAAGTGGTAAATATTACAGATGTCAGTCCAAAGCTGATCCGGGAGGTGACTGCCCGCCAGAAGGATGAAGCAAAAAAGCGGTTTCTTGAGAGGCTCCTGCTAGATGAAAATAGAGAGGAACTGAAAGCGTACCTTGCCAGGCATGAGGTCTGGGATTTTTTACGCGATCATGCGGAAGTGGAATTGAGTCCTCAAGAGCTTACCGCTCTTTTCATGCCTCTTCTTCCCCGTTTTTATTCCATCTCTTCTTCTCAAAAATGGGTGGGAGATGAAGTGCATCTGACGATTGCCCCTCTTGAATATGAAGCAAACGGGCATAAACGCAGGGGAGTGTGCACTCATTTTTTATGTGAGTTGGTCCCTCTCGGTCAGCCAGCCGTGCCTGTATTTATTCAACCTTCGCATGGTTTTCAATTGCCCCCCGATCATGAGATTTCTTTGCTCATGATTGGCCCGGGTACTGGCATCGCCCCCTTTCGCGCCTTTCTGCAAGAGAGGCTATTTTTTCAACGAGCCAAGGGGAAGCACTGGCTATTTTTTGGCGAATGGAATAAAGCGACCGATTTTTTCTATGAAGAGGACTGGTCTTTATTCGAGCAAAAAGGGCATTTACGCTTAGATGCGGCCTTTTCCAGGGACCAGGAAGAAAAGATTTATGTCCAGCATCGCATGCTTGAAAAGGGGGAAGAGTTTTATCAGTGGCTTGAGGAAGGGGCCTATCTGTATGTGTGCGGAGATGCGCAGCGGATGGCAAAGGATGTGGAGGCAACGCTTCTTTTCATTATTCAGGAATATGGTCGAAAGGATGTACTGCAGTCAAGGGAATATATAAAAAAATTGCGGCAACAAAAACGTTACCGTCGTGATGTGTATTAAAAAAAAGGAGCATGTCTTAAAATCCGATTGAATTTTAAAGACATGCTAATACCATTTCCCGAAATTAAAATCATAAATTTGACTTGTGATCACCTTCATCTTTAAAAGATCTCTCCTTGTTGATATTCAAAGATATCAACTTCGAAAAGATCTTTTAAATCTGAAGCGCTGACAAATCAACTTTAT
>JAJTHR010000024.1 GCA_021298935.1 Parachlamydia sp.
AAACGTCTGCGTCCCCTTTTAGCCTTAGCGACAGTTAAAATGATGGGAGGCAATCAGGCGCTAAGCCTATCTGCCGCCTGTACGCTTGAAATGGTCCATACCTATTCCCTGATCCACGATGATTTGCCCTGCATGGATGACGATGACTACAGAAGGGGCAAGCTGGCTGTCCATCGAAAATATTCTGAGGGGCATGCTGTCCTGACAGGAGATTTTCTCCTCACTTATGCCTTTGAAGTCCTGGCCACAGACAATTTTTTAAGCTATGAGCAAAAAGTCAAGCTAATAGCGACTCTATCCAGACAAAGTGGAGGCCAGGGAATGATTGGTGGCCAAGTCATCGACATGGCTTCAGAGAAAAAGAAGATTAGCCTTGAAACACTCCAATTACTGCATAAAAACAAGACGGCCGCCTTGATTACCGCTTCGGTTGAATTTGGGGGAATTATTGCCAACGCCCCTGAAAAGCATCTCAAGCAATTGCGCCTTTACGGTGAAAATGTTGGACTTGCATTTCAAGTCGTAGATGATATATTAGACGTGACTGCAAGCGAGACGAAGCATGGGAAGAAGACGGCCTCTGATTATTTGAACGGAAAGGCGACCTATGTAACGCTGCTGGGGATGGAAGAAGCCGAAAAGCATGCGCATGATTATTACAATCAGGCCATCGAAGCATTAAATCAACTGCCCATGCATACAACACTATTAAAAGAGATCGCCCACTTTATTATTAAAAGAAAGCATTGAGATATGGAAAAAGTAGAACATCTAAAGAATGTCCAAATCAAACACATCCCGATCAAACGAACATTTGATATTATATTCAGCCTTTTATGCCTGATTCTTGGCCTTCCTCTTTTTATTTTAATCGCACTCCTCATCTTTTGCACCTCGCCCGGTAAGGTGTTTTTCGCGCATGAACGGATCGGGCGGGGAGGCAAGCCGTTTCGCTGCTACAAGTTCCGCTCCATGTACCCGGATGCAGATAAACGCTTAAAGGACATCCTGGACAACGATCCGCTCATCAGAAAAGAATGGGAAGCCTCTTACAAACTTAAAAAAGACCCTCGTATTATCCCAATTGGTGCCCTGCTGAGAAAAACCTCTCTTGATGAACTCCCCCAGTTTTGGAATGTACTCAAGGGTGATTTAAGTATTGTGGGCCCGCGCCCTGTCATAAAAGCAGAAGTGGAACAGCATTTTGGAGTGAAGGCTTACAAAATATTATCTATCCGGCCAGGGCTTACCGGTTTGTGGCAAGTTTCAGGCCGCAGCGACATCGCAAGCTACCAAAAGAGGGTGGAATTGGATGAGTATTACGTGGATCACCGCTCGCTCAGCCTTGATTTGAAGTTAATCGCAAAAACCGTACCGGCAATGCTATTTTCCAAAGGAGCCTATTAAAGGAAATTTCTGAAATATTTAACGCAAAGAAACTGCAATAAGATGCAAAGAACGCAAAGAAGCAACAGCTAAGCAATTAATTGAAAAAATCTGTTGCTTCTTTGCGTTGAAATAAAAAGCGACATTTAAATTTGACAACACGCCCCCCCATCATCCCACTTTTTATTTACGCCTTATGCCTGGCCGCCCTCCTATCCGCCGTTGCCCCGCAAATTCCGCTCTATTATTTCGCTCCCCCGTTATGCTACTCCCTTTACTCCCTTAACAAAAAAACATGCCTTAAATTAGCGATTGCAAGCGGTTTTTTCATCGATCTGCTTGCCTCCCACTCTCCTCTTGGTTTTATCGCTTTGCTCCATTTTTTAGCGTTAGAGGCCATGATGCCACTTAAACAGCATTTTTTTAGTGACCGCTTCATCACCTTTCCCTTTTTAACTCTGGCTTTTTCTTTTTTTATCGTCTTCTTTCAGGCTCTCCTAACATCCTTTACCGGACAGCCATTTCTCTTGAATGCAGGCTGGTTTTTCCATCATCTTATTACTGTCCCCCTTTGGAATGGTGCTTATTGCCTTATTTTTTTTGTCTACCCCCTTTCCCTCTTCTATAAACGGAGAGCTACAATATGAAAAAAGCGATCCCCCTGGCTGAAGAACTACGACCAAAGACCCTAGATGACGTTGTCGGACAGGATCATATTTTAGGTGAAAACGGTCTAATTACACGTGCCATACAAAAAAAGACTCCCCTTTCGATATTACTATGGGGACCGCCAGGTTGCGGCAAAACTTCCATCGCCCGCCTCTATGCAAAAGCTTTTGATCTCCATTTTATTTCCATCAGTGCCATTTTTAGCGGGGTTGCCGATTTAAAAAAAATTGTTAAAGAGGCTCAGGAACTCACTTTATTAAGTAAGGGAACACTTCTCTTTGTCGATGAAATCCATCGTTTTAACAAAGCCCAGCAAGACGCTTTTCTGCCTTATGTCGAAAATGGAACATTGATTTTGGTTGGCGCCACAGCTGAAAACCCCTCCTTTTATCTGAATGGGGCCCTTCTTTCACGCTTAAGGGTCCTTCCCCTCTACCCTTTGGATGCTTCAAGCCTGCAAAAGCTTCTAAAAAGATATGAAGAACGCTACCAACCCCTTCCCCTGACTCCTGAAGCACGCGACCTCCTAATTGCCTGGTCGCAAGGGGATGGAAGGTATTTTTATAATTTAATTGAAAATTTAGGCCCCTCTTCTACGGAAATTTTAGATGCCGGCCAGCTCAGCCTCCTTCTCCAAAAAAGGGCTCCCCTGTTTGACAAGGCAGGCGATCAGCACTACAATCTGATCTCCGCTTTGCATAAATCGGTAAGGGGTTCTGACCCCGATGCGGCACTTTACTGGTTTACACGCATGCTGGAAGGAGGGGAAGAGCACCTATTTTTAGCCAGGCGCTTAATACGCATGGCTGTTGAAGACATTGGCTTAAGTGAACCCTCAGCCCTTCCCTTAGCCGTCGCCGCGAAAGAAGCGTACGAAATGCTGGGCTCACCCGAAGGCGAGCTGGCTTTGGCAGAAGTTGTCATTTACTTAAGCCTTGCGCCCAAGAGCAACGCCACTTATGCGGCCTATAATAAAGCCAAGCAGCGTGCATCGGAAACGGCTTATTTAAATCCTCCGGCCATTATTTTGAACGCTCCCACTTCCCTTATGAAAAAAATGGGATACGGCAAAGGGTATGCGTATGATCATGACTTAGAGGACGCTTTCTCAGGGCAAAATTACTTTCCGGACGGGCTTGAAAGGGAAGTTTACTACTTGCCTCCAAACAGAGGCTTTGAGAGAGAATTGGTAAAAAGACTGCATTATTTTAATGCTTTGCGTAAAAAAAAGAAGTTATGAGGTTTGAAAGGAGAGCTTGCGCATTAAATCTTTGTTGATCGTGAGTTGCACCCCCATAAAAATATCGAAGTCGCTATCCGACAATTTTCTTAAAACATCCTGCTTCCAGTAAATATAGCGACTGGGCAAAACCGCCGTATCAGTCGCTGTCGCCAGCTCGCCTGTTAATACCATTTCCCGAAATTAAAATCATAAATTTGACTTGTGATCACCTTCATCTTTAAAAGATCTCTCCTTGTTGATATTCAAAGATATCAACTTCGAAAAGATCTTTTAAATCTGAAGCGCTGACAAATCAACTTTAT
>JAJTHR010000253.1 GCA_021298935.1 Parachlamydia sp.
CCATACGGACCCCTCTTCCTGAAACTCTTTTCTCAAGACAAGTTTTTTTGCGTGGCAAAGATACAAGGCAAGCATGAAAATTTCGTCTGCATGCCCTTCTTCCTGGTTGATTAAGCTCCTTAAAAGAACGAGGGCCTGGTCAATCCGCGGGGCAGCGGCTACCGGCTCTTTTGCATCGACCTTTGAGCGCCAAAACCCTTTTGAAGCAAACCCTTCGGCCTCCTTTCTGTCTTGCCAGCATGCCGGGCAATAATCCTGCCGTATCGTTTCACTCGCCTCGTTGACCATAAGAGAGGAGTAGTATTGCATACCGGGGCCAATTTTTTCGCCATTGCCGGCGCACGTCTGGCTTCTTTTAGGGATCTCAATTTTGTTGAGCATTCATTCCTCTAGCTGTTTAAGAAAGGCTTTTCCAAGCGGATAATCTTCGTGCCGCCCGGCAAATTGGTCGATGATTTTATTTGCCAACACTTTACCAAGCTGCACCCCTGGCTGGTCGAAGGAGTTGATATCCCAGATAAAGCCTTGAAACGCTACTTTATGCTCAAAAAAAGCCAGCAGTGCCCCGAGTTGAAAGGGAGTTAAGGCCTTGGCAAGCAATATATTTGTCGGACGGTTGCCCGCAAAATATTCGTTGGGATTATCGGAAGCCTGCCCGCCTGCAAGAGCAATGCATTGCGCAAACAGGTTGGCCAGCAGCTTCTGCTGAGAGGTCGTCCCCTCGAATTCCACATCGCTTCCATACACACTATCTTTGAAGCCAATGAATGTCACGGGAATTGTGTCGGTTCCCTGGTGAATCAGTTGAAAAAACGAATGCTGGGAATTAGTCCCCACTTCCCCCCAAATGATGGGGCCGGTGGGAGCCTCCGCCTTATTTCCTTGCTTGTCCACTTGCTTGCCATTTGATTCCATATCCAGTTGTTGTACATGGGCGGGGAAACGGAGCAGCGCTTGCGAATAGGGAATCAAAGCCACAGTCGGCAACTTCAAAAAATTGCGATTCCAAATCCCAAGGAGGGCGGCAAGTAGGGGAAGATTTGCTTTGATGTCTGTTTGAAGGGCATTTTGATCCATGCAATGCGCCCCTTGCAAGAATTCCCAATAGACATCGAAGCCAAAGGCAAAAGCGAGCATCACTGCTCCGCACATGGAAGTCGTCGAATACCTTCCCCCTATCCAGTCCCATAGATAAAACGTTTCCAAATAAGGGCCTTTTTGATCCATCTGTGTGCCGGGCATTGTAATGGAAATAAAATGCTTAGCCGGATCCAGCCCCGCCTCTTCAAATCTTTTTCGCACCAATGCCTCGTTCGTCGCTGTTTCAAGGGTCGACCCCGATTTGGAGACGATCATGACGAGGGTGGTGTTTAAATCTTTGATTTTATTCAGGACGCCTGCCGCATCATCGGGGTCAACATTGGAAATAAAATGAATGTTTTTGCCGGGTCTTAAAAGATGCTCCATTGCAAAGTAATGGGCCCGGGGCCCTAAATCGGATCCTCCAATGGCCACAGTTAGAAGATCGGTAAAACGTTCCTCGTTCTCCGCAATGAATTGTCGCAGTTTATCGGCTTCCTTTTTTGCCAGCTCAGCAGCCTCTTTTGCTTTGGCTGCCTCCTGCGGATGGTCAAAAAAATCACGCGTGGCTGTGTGAAGAGCGGGTCTGTTTTCACTTTTAAAGCCTTCAATAAAATTGACAATTTCTCCTTGCTGCATCTTTTTCATTTTTTCGAGGGCCTGGGACTCTTGCGCTAATTCTTCAAGAGCTTGAAGGGTTTCATCTGAAACCCTTTCTGTTCCATAAAGAAAAGTAAAACCGCAACCTTTAGCCTTGTAATCTTCTATCCTTTCAGGAGTTAAAATTTGCCTTAAATCGACCGGATTTGCAGCCAGGCGCTGCAACTTTTTTACAGCCGGGTAATTGAGAAAAGAGTTCATTTGGCACCTATTTGCTAATCCATTGATCAAACGATTCTTCATGCGGAAAGCCAAGCAGCTCGCCTAAAGAGACAACTGTTCCATCGGCTGCGCAAAAACCCATCAATTGCCTCCTCCCTTGGGGTGTAAGGGCAACAGGTGAGTAAATGATATGATCTAAGCCATCCCAGTTGGTTAATAACTGCCCTTCACCGATGATTTTATAGGGAATGGCATATTCCTCTAAAACTGTCAAGGCCCGGTCGATTCCTTTCCAATGCGACTGTCGATAGCAACCGGGAGGGGGCAGGCAAAGGGCGACTTTTGGTTCAGAAGATTCTGAAGAGGCCGCGGGCAAATTTTTCCCCAGATAGCCCCATGAAGAGGGTTGATTCCACCCCCATGCTGGAAAGGGAAGAGATGAACCGCATAGACCTAACCGAACAAATTCGAATTTTTCGGGGTGTAAATGTTGCAACAGATCAATGGGACGGGGCGTTAAGTTGGAGCCATCTAAAAACAAGTAGGCAGGGACGCCATCAGGCAGCCGTGCAGCCAGCAGGCCAGCATATTCCATGGCAACATCGTGGCAATAAAGCCGTAGAAGCTGCCTCCCTTCCTCACTTTTTTTAAATTCATCCACCTGCAGTGCTGCAAAAGAGGGACAGCTGATCCCCGTTTCTTGGCGCATCGTTTCAACATCTGTGAAAACCGGAATCAACCATTTTCTAAAGTTTCCTATTTGGGCATCATCCCAAGGAAAAGCTGCATTAAAGTCAGCATTGCCCTGGTAAATGGCAATTCCAAGGGTGCTTTCTTTAAATTCCTGCCACACCGTGTCTTTAAAGTGATCGATCGAAAGGTTTAACGATAAAAATTGGGACTGATGACCTAAAGGATGGGGAAGATCGTCAAAAAGTCCTAATTCCATTTTCCATAAAATTGAATAGCCGTCAGAAACAGTCTTTCTTGCTTCCTCAATTGCTTGGTTCCATGTCAATTCGGATTGAACCCGCCCATCCAATTTAATTTGAATAGAGTTAAAACCAGCGGGAATCTGTTCAATTTCCCCTTCCCAAACAAGTGGGATGAATTTCATGCCGGATTGATAATAAAAAGGGGCATCCCATTGAATGCCAAGCAATGCTTCTTCCATAAATTAGTTCTTTTTAAATACGTGATAGCGGATGGACTTTCCTTTCTGCCTCCAAAGGTCTTCAAAACAGGAAGAACCATAACCTGGATACTCATGGACATAGTAAGGTGCATTCAAAACCGATTCGAAACCGGCGACTGTCTCCATCACTTTGAGTGAAAAATCTGAGAAATTTTCATCGTCAGTCACAAAAGTAAAATGGCTTCCTTTTTTTAATATGCGATAAATTTCATTAACGAATCGCGGCTGGATAATCCGATTCTTTGTATGTTTTTTTTTGGGCCAGGGGTCGGGGAAATTGATGTAAACCCCTTCAATGCTCTCATTAGTCAAAAACTCAGCCGTCGTCCGAAAACCCTCTCCGTTGATCACGAACAGGTTGTCAAGGGCGTGATTTTTAATTTTCGACCAAATTTTTCTTATGCGGTCGAATTTAATTTCTACCGCCACCCAATTAAAGTGAGGAAACTGGCGTGCTTTTTCAACAATCCAATGCCCATTTCCGCTGCAGTATTCAATAAAGACAGGCTGTTTAGAAGGGAACACCTTTTCATCCTCCCAGCCTGGAAAGCGAAAGAGCGGATCCATGGTGCATAGTTCGGGCAAATACCAGATGCGGTCTTCAATGATCACTTGGCTGCAACCTTGCGTAAAAGGAGGGATGAGATCTTTTGGCTTCACTTTCCTACCACGTGCAATGCCAGGTCAACGACAGCCCCTTGAAGGTTCCCTCGCCAATTTTTGCTGATTCCCAGCTTTTCCCTTAGGATGCATTGATCCATTATTTCTTCACTCCCAAGAGATCGGAGGGCTTTTTCCAATTCCTCTCGATTAGTGGCCGTCTTTGCTAAACCGCTTCTCACCAGGACGTCATTGTACACAGCATGGCCGATTTGAACAGCCGGGATGCCTGCTAAAACAAATTGCGGCCCCATGCTTGTCTGGTAATAGAAGGCTGCATCCGCAACCAC
>JAJTHR010000116.1 GCA_021298935.1 Parachlamydia sp.
CAGCTTCCTATTTATCGCCAGCCAGGCGACTAGCTCCCCATTAACGTTTATCAATGCGCTGAGTATTGGACCCCTCCTTGAATACACGAGTACAATTCTTGGATTGGTCGCTCTTATTTTTTATTCCATCATTAGGGCGATAATGGGACAAAATTCTTTGTATAACACTTAAAATAAATTTACACCCCTTATTTACTTTTGTTTTTGAATACTGTTGTTGTTTATTATTTATAATGATTTAATAGCACATTATTGTCTTCCGGTATTTTATGGGGTGCGAGCCAGACGTTCTACGCACCGATTACTTTCAAAGCAGCGCTAAGTATGGGAATAGGCCTTGAATGCACTGTCACCATGGCTACAGCAATTGCATTGCTGGTTCACTCAATCGCTTCTAGTGCAGTAAACACATTGCGCACAGCCATCGACGGCAGCAGCATTTAGTGAGCTTCGAAAATTCCTTAGCAATGATTGTTAAGGGATTTTAATGTCATTTTTTTGACTTTTAAAATTGACTTATACCATTTCCCAAAAATAAAACCATAAAGTTGATTTGTCAGCGCTTCAGATTTAAAAGATCTTTTCGAAGTTGATATCTTTGAATATCAACAAGAAGAGATCTTTTAAAGATGAAGGTGATCACAAGTCAAATTTATGATTTTAATTTCGGGAAATGGTATTAATGCAATTCTCCCGAATTTTCGTTGCCAAGTTAAAAAAAATTTCATATCTTTCTTTCTCAATCATTTGGAGAATCAAAAGATGAAATTATCTACCTGTTTTCGATTTTTAACCCTACTTGTTTTAGCAGCTCTCACCTCCCCCTGCTTTGCTGCCTCTGAAGAAAAATTACTTACACCCATTGATGAAAGAAACTGGAAAATTGGCTTCCAAGAATATGCCTACGATCAAAGCCTGGTTGAGATGGTTCCTAAGGATCAGGATATTTTGGACTGGAAAGAACTTTTTACCGTTCAAAAATTTGAAGACATTTCCATGAGCGCCGCTGAATTTGCTGCAAATTTGGAAAAAGCCTTTAAGAAGCACATAACAAAAGATCAAAAACTTGTTTTTGAGCGCATCGAGCCAAAGTATTTGGAAATTTTTGAAAGCTCTTTTATATATAAGGGACAGGAAAGGCCTAAAGACTCCTTAATTGCCTTTGATGAATATAACATCGGCCGAGTGCTGAAAGGTAAAAAAGCCCTCTACTACGTACGTTATTCGGCAAAAGACAGCGAAACTTTCCAAAAAAATAAAGAGGGCTGGCAAGAGCGCCTAAAATTGATTTATCTCGCACCCGAACAAAAGAGTGAGAGCCAAGGCAACTGGCTTGCCTTTACGAATGATGAAGTTTTGCTTAATGATAAAAAATTATCCTACGATTCTCAAAGTAGGCTCATTTCAAATGATAAAGCCCGCTTTAGCTTGTCAGTCCCAAGCACTTGGATGGTGGAAGAGCAAGATCAAAAGGAAACTGATTTTGATGAAGAATTTCCCTACCAACTCACTTTGATTTTCTCAGATCCCTCGACCGGTATTTATGGAGGGAGCGCCTACCATCACAAAGCGAGCAAGGACGAAATCAAAGAAAAGCTGGCTGGCCGCTACGAGAAAATTTATAAAGAACAGCTGCCAAATATAAAAATTATCAATAGAGGAACCATTCAGACAGTTTTAGGTCAGCAGTCGCTCTTTCTTTCATTAAAGGAAAATAATGATCTGGGCTGGGTGGCCTTTTTCGAAACACCTGAACGTGTCTACCGCATTGAATTGTGGGGACCGGAAGATCAATCTGAAAAGCTTAAAGAAGATTTTTATAAACTGGTCACAAATTTTCAAATGATGAATGATTAGGGTTGTTAAGCGAATCTTTCTTCATTATCAATAAAGGTTTGCGCCCCCTGCAAGAGAAAAGAAGCGAGGGTCGCATCCCCTTCATAAGTCATCTCAACTTGCATATCGCCATTTTGAGTGGGATCCCCGCAAGTAATTAAGATATAACACGCATTTTTTTGCATTAATGCCTTTTCCAATTGATTGCGTGCCTTCTTACTCATATCACTCCAGACAGCCGTTTAGAATGCGCTTGAGAGAGGGTTACATTATCCAAGAACCCTCCTAGACGGCAAGCAGATTGCCGTCCCACTATAAATCGAAACATTAGCCTATTAAACCATTTATTACCAGAAAAGTTGCAAAATTGTATTTCAATACAATGAGTTTTTCAAGCAAATAAAAAGACATTTGGCTACATACTCACCTCTGCCAAAAATAGCAGATCTTTTGAATCTTAATTAACTTCAAAAATGCTCGCAATATTAGTAAAATATTGCTGCGCTTTTTGAATTAATTAATTTTTCAAAATCTCTTACTTTTTCATTTTGCTCTTTTTGGCAGAGGTGAGTATATAAAAAATAAAAAAGTAACGAGCAATGAATCAATTTTTGCCATTTCTCAATTGGATTGAAAACCAAGCTGATAGTCAAAGACTAATGATAAAAGCATGGGCTGAAATTAATACTTTCTCGACAAATGTAAATGGCATTTTACAGATGACGACGCGTCTGCTGGATGATTTTAAACAGCTAGACGGACAGCAAACGTTAATCGATCTTCCTTCCTGGACAACATTTGAGCGAGGACAACCACTCGAAAAAAATCTTGGCCCCCTATTACGTATCATTAAACGTCCCTCTGCACCCATTCAAGTTCTTTTGGGGGGGCATATGGACACTGTTTTTTCCCCTTCATCTCCTTTTCAATCCATCACTGAAAGGGGAAAGGATAGTTGGGTGGGCCCCGGCCTGACTGATATGAAAGGGGGTTTAGGAATCATGCTAATCGCTCTAGCGGCATTTGAAAGGGCGCCGATTTCTAAAAATGTAGGCTGGGAAATCCTAATTAATCCCGACGAGGAAATCGGCTCGCCCGGATCGACTCCCTTCTTTAAAACGGCAGCCAAAAATAAAAATTTTGGACTTTTATTCGAGCCATCCTTTAGCGATGGCACTCTCGTCAGTGCTAGAAAAGGCTCTTCAGTCTATACCATCATCTTCAAGGGGCGGGCCGCCCACGCGGGAAGGGACTTTAAAGCCGGTAGTCACGCCATTTACGCCTTATCCGAATTCATTCATGAAGTGGAGCAATTGAATGAAGAAGGGCGGATCGTCAATGTCGGTTCGATTAATGGAGGAGGTCCTGTCAATATTGTCCCCGATTTTTCCACATTGCAATTGAATATGCGCAGTTTCGATGAAAAAGAAATATTGAATTTTAGTGAAAAATTGCAAATGATCGCAAAAAAATGTGAAAAAAGGGAAGGGGTCCGCTGCACAATTGTGCAGGAATCAAAAAAAATGCCAAAGCCGTTCACTACCAAAACTCGGAATCTTTTTTCCATTTATCATCAGTGCGCCAGGATGCTCGGACTTCCCTTTGAGGTTAGGGAGACAGGCGGTGTGTGCGATGGAAACACACTGGCCGAAGTGGGCCTTCCTTGCATTGATTCATTAGGAGCGCAGGGAGGAGGCCTGCATACAAGTGAAGAGTACATTTTACTCCCAAGCCTTGTGGAGCGTGCCCAGTTGACAGCCCTGGCTTTACTGATGATTGCTTCCGGAACAATGCGCTTTCCAAGGACGGCCAATGGATGAATTCGCAACACTTGCTAAGGTGCAATTAATGAAAGATCCCCGCTTGCATCAAGCCAAAAAATTAATAAATGAAGCCCTGCAAGAGCATGGCTCAAAAATTTCAGGAGTCAAACCTCCAGATCCTGCCCTACACCAATCCTATAAAGAGTTGCTTGATTCCTTCGGACTTTTACGCGCCGGCTCCCTCTACTTTCCCTACCTTTCGAGTGGCCTGGGGAATGGCTGCCTGGTTGAACTCCTGGATGGAAGCGTCAAATATGACATGATTTGCGGCATCGGTCCCCATTATTTTGGACATAGCGACCCAGATCTTATTTCGACCGGCATCGAGGCAGCGCTCAACGACACAGTCATGCAAGGGCATTTGCAGCAAGGCATCGAGCCTTATCGCTTTTCCTCCTTGCTGACAAAGGCAGCTGGATTGGACCACTGCTTTCTCTCCACATCCGGTGCAATGGCGAATGAGAATGCCCTAAAAATCGCGTTTCAAAAAAAATTTCCCGCCCATCGGGTCCTGGCTTTCGAACATTGTTTCATGGGACGGACATTGGCCCTTTCCCAAATTACTGACAAGCCCGCGTACAGGCAAGGGCTTCCCTCATCACTGGCAGTGGATTACATCCCCTTTTATCAGGCATGCGATCCTGAAAAAAGTACACACGCCGCTCTTGAAGCCTTAAAAATGCATCTTCACCGCTATCCGAAGCAGCATGCGGTGATGTGCTTTGAAATGGTCCAAGGGGAAGCTGGCTCCTACCCAGGCAGCCATGAATTTTTTAAAGCCCTGATGGAGCTGCTGAAAGAGCAGGATATCC
>JAJTHR010000140.1 GCA_021298935.1 Parachlamydia sp.
GAAAGGTACCTGGTCGAACACCGGTCAATCTTCTAAATTCTATTGGATTAAGTTTTTTGATTTTTCTGTATTTATCCATTTGCCCTCACTCTTAGAAGGAGATATTATGCATTAAAATTTAAGTTACGCAAGATGTCTATTAAAAAATAACGCAAAGGGGTAAAAGGCAGGTGTTCTTCTATTTCCGCAAAGCAGAGCGATCCACGCAAATCCTTGATGACAGGCAGCTGAATCAGCCGGCTCCCTTTTGTTTTTAATGGAGGAGAGGCAGCGGCTTTGTCGTTTGGTTTTTCGTCGGCATAACCGATGATTTTAGCAGGATTTCCTGCGACAATAGCTTTTGGAGGGACATCTTTTATCACAACGGCTCCGGCCCCGACCATAGCTTCAGCATGAATTGTAATTCCGGGCAGTATTGTGGCGTTGGCGCCAATGGAAGCCCCTTATTTTACAAGTGTGCGTGCGAAGGGGCGATAGTTTTTGCTGCGCGGAAATTTGTCATTAGTAAAGGTTGCATTAGGGCCAATGAATACGTCATTTTCGATCGTCACCCCATCCCACAATTGAACACCGCATTTAATAGTCACACGGTCGCCGATGCAGACGTCGTTTTCGATAAATACATTGTCGCAAAGATTACAATCTTCCCCAATAATGGCGCGCGGCAAGACATGGGCAAAAGCCCAAATGCGAGTCCTTTTGCCAATATGGCTGGATTCAACCAAAGCTTTTTCATGTTTAAAATAATTTTCCACAGGAAATAAAAATAGGCCGACCCCTTATTTTCTTCAAGGCAAAACCAGCCGACATCCCACCCACTTTGAATATAAAATCTTGAAAATAATAAATATTTTTTTAAAGATGAAATTAAAACAATTGGAGGTTTTTATGGATGATCGACCCCACGATCCTTTGGTGCCTTTTATAAGAGATATTCAAGAAGTGAGGCAAAACTGGGGAACATTTTTAGCCCTCGGCATTTTACTTATTGTCCTCGGGACTTTAGCTATCGTTTTTAATATTTTTACAACGTTTTTTTCTATTTTGTTTTTAGGTGGATTGCTTGTGGTTTCGGGCGCTGCTCAAATTGCCCAAAGCTTTTTAGCAAGGAAATGGAGTGGATTATTTACCTCTCTGATCGCAGGGATTTTATATATTATTATCGGATTTTTTTGCCTGGCCAAGCCCATGTTGACAGCGACAAGTTTGACTCTCCTCATTTCGGCCATTCTTTTAGTCGGAGGGCTTGTCAGAATGATTACCGCGGGACTGCTCCGTTTTGAACATTGGGGATGGGTTTTTTTCAACGGATTTGTCACTTTCATTCTTGGAATGTTGATTTATTCTGATTGGCCGGTTTCCGGTTTGTGGATAATCGGTATGTTCATTGGAATTGATATGCTCTTATCCGGATGGTCGTGGGTCATACTTGCCTTGTCGGCGAGACCCAAAGAACATTTTAAAGGTTAAAAAAAACACTATTTCAGCTATTCTCTCCTTCCTAATCGAGAAGGAGAGTTGATGAATAGCACCTATAAAAAAAATTTCATTCAAGCGGGAGCGCTTGCCGGCGAGGTGCGTGAATTTGGAAAAAGCCTCATTCAACCAGGCGCTTCTTATCAAAATGTTTTACTGCAAATTAATCAAAAAATTCGCGATTTGGGTGCAAAGCCAGCTTTTCCTCCTCAAATGGCCCTCAATGAAGTCGCAGCTCATTATCTGGCTGCACCCGACGAGGACATCCTTTTTTCCGATCAAATCATTAAACTGGATGTGGGTGTCTGCTATGAGGGAGCCATTGGCGATTGCGCAGTGACTGTTGATCTCTCGGGGCGGCATCAAAAACTGATTGATGCCGCTGAAGAGGCCTTACTGAGCGCCGAGAAAATTTTAAAGGTGGGTCTTCCTATTCGCCAAATCGGGAAAATCATTGAAGATGTAATCCTTTCTTATGGGCTCCAACCGATACGCAACCTATCCGGTCATGGCTTGGGACCGAATCAAATTCATACGCTGCCCACTATTCCCAATTATTATGACCAATCCAAAGGGATTATCAAGCCAGGAATGACATTTGCAATCGAACCCTTTGCGACAAATGGAGAGGGATTGATCTATGAAAAAGGAAGGGCTATGATTTTTTCACAAATCAGCAAACGCACCCCCGCTACCGAGGCGGGGCGGCAGCTGATTGAGCAAATCAAGCGCTTTGAAGGGCTGCCCTTCTCATTAGGAGAAATACACCTTCCTGCGCACCAAATGCAAGCAGCTTTAAAAGACCTTTTACATCGGGGAACGATTGCCGGCTATCCTCCCTTAGTCGAACAGCGGGGAGGCATGGTTGCCCAGGCTGAAAACTCCGTTTTGGTCGATGAAAAAGGGACTGTTCATATAACCACTCGTCTTAAAAAATAAGTTAAAAGGAAGGGGGCTGACGCTCCCTTTTTTTATCTGAATGCCTCTTTTTGGATTCTACATTTTTTCTTTTCGCAGAATAGGGAACCCGCGTCGGGATTCGCTTGGGCGCCCGGTAATTTTTCTTTTCAACCAACGCCCTTAACTTTATCAAACAGTCCCTTTTATTGAGCAGCTGGCTGCGCTCCTTTTGGCTTACGACAACTAGTCCAGTAGGCAGATGGACAAGCCGCACTGCGCTATCCGTTGTATTGACATGCTGGCCTCCGCTTCCGCTTGCACGAAATGTTTGAATTTCACATTGTGCGATAAGATCGTCATCGTCATCGGGTAGGTAGATGGTCATAAAAAGAGGGGGGGTGATGCGTTTGCGCCATTTAAATACTTACGGATTTGTTGGTGTTTTTACGACAGTTATTTTAACGTTTTTAATCATTCCATTTCTAACAGAACATTTATCACTTATTTTATTTTTGCAAACTTCTTTTATTTTTATCATTCTCTCTTCCATTTATACATTAGGCCAGAACCACAAACTCTATACGATCGGCCTATTTCTTTTTATTCTTTTTATCGCCTGCGATTTAATTAGCTATATGCAAAATTCAATCGAATGGCTTGTGGCTGCCTATACTTTGTACGCATGCGCCCTGCTTTTTTCAATCACTATTCTCATTACTAAAATTTTAAGAAGTACTGTGATTGATACCAATTTAATTTTTGGCGCAGTCACCATTTATTTGCTGGCGGGCATATTATGGGGGAAGCTGTTTTTTTTAACGGATTTAATTTTCCCTAAAAGCTTTAAAGGCATTCAGCACCTTCCCATTGACGGGCATAATATCCATGCCGCCTACATCAACACCTTTGAATTTTTGTATTATAGCTTTACCAATTTGACAACACTTGGCGTTGACGACATCAAACCTGATCATCGTATGGCGAAATCACTCACCATGCTGGAAGCCATTTTCGGACAGCTTTTTATGGCCACAGTCATTGCGAAAATGGTGGGGGTTTGGCGCCATAAAAAGGAGTCGATGTGATCCTTACCATTTGCGGAGCTTTATGTATCGGACTTTCGCTTGGTCTGCTCGGTTCCGGCGGGTCGATTTTAACCCTGCCCATCCTTGTCTATGTCTTACATCGGCCGGAAAAAACGGCGATTGTTGAATCTTTGGCAATTGTTGGAATGATCGCTTTAATTGGAGCCATTCCCTATGCAAAAAGGGGGCAGGTGCATTGGAGAACGGTTTTATTCTTTGGAGTGGCTGGAATACTGGGGGCCTATTCGGGGGCATGTCTTGCTGCTTATCTTAGTGGATCCTTGCAACTCATTCTTTTTAGCTTCTTCATGCTGGCCGCTTCATGGATGATGATTAAAGATAAACAATTAGCTTCTGTCCGTCCCTCTACTCAGCCCTATTGGCTCCTTGCTATCGAAGGCTTTTTGCTGGGCAATTTAACAGGCTGCATTGGAATTGGCGGTGGGTTTCTCATCGTGCCCACCCTTGTGCTGCTTGTCAATCTTCCGATGTGCCTGGCGGTTGGCACAAGCCTTGTCATTATTGCCTTTAATGCCTTGACGGCTTTTACCAAACATTACCTCACAAATGACTCTTCCTTAAATTGGCAGACCATTTCTACCTTCATTATTATCGGAATAGTAGGCAGCTTTTGCGGCAGCCTGTTTTCGACTAAATTCACACAAAAAGATCTCAAAAAAATTTTTGGCTGGGCACTTGTGCCTTTGGCTGTTATTATTTTTTTGCAGCAAGCATCTCTTTTTTAACGTGATACCATTTCCCAAAAATAAAACCATAAAGTTGATTTGTCAGCGCTTCAGATTTAAAGGATCTTTTCGAAGTTGATATCTTTGAATATCAACAAGGAGAGATCTTTTAAAGATGAAGGTGATCACAAGTCAAATTTATGATTTTAATTTCGGGAAATGGTATGAGTTTGGAGTTTATGCCTGAATCTCAGGCAAATAAACTCCAAACTCAGGTTTTTAATCTTCCCGCTCCTCATCGGTGATTTTCAAAGAAGCAGCATAAGCGGGGAGGGTGACATAAATGCCTCTTTTGGCCAATTCATCCACAAACTGCTTGGGGTTTTGAAAATAGACACTGTCAATGCCAAGCGACTTGGCTGCTGCGACGTTTTCCTCATGGTCGTCTACAAAAAAGAGGGCTTCCGGCGGCAGTTGCAAGCGGTTTAAAAGAATTTTATAGGCTTGGGGATGCGGTTTAGCGACCCCTATTTCATTCGATAGCAATACAGGGCTAAATAAATCATAATAGCCAAGCTGACGTTTGATTTTGGCCTGACTGTCGCGTGTATTGGATAGCAGGGCTGGGCCATAACCCATTTGCTTCAATTGTTTTGCAATTTCCACCATGCCGGGAAGGGCTTTCAGCGATTCTATACGCCCGATATCCAATCTCTCATACCAGTCGGCCGGCATTTTTTTACCTTGCTTCTTAAAATAATCAGCCCAAAATACTTCTTCCTGGCCGCCCTGCTTGAGGGTGTGCTTCAATTGATGCATGGCCTTCACGGCTTCTTGTTGGGTGATACCCAACTCATTGGCTATAAATGAAGCCATTTGTTTTTTATCCGTACGCCCGATCACACCGCCAAAATCAAAGACCACCACTTTGATTCCTTTGTTTGGTGCAGGGGTGTTAATAGTCGAAGAAGCTGCCGAAATGAAAAGCGCTCCTAGCAAGCATAAAAATAAAATCGTTTTAATGGGGTGGGCTTTGTTCATGGGTCTCCTTCTATCTGTTCTTACTGAACTCTAACATCCAGAAATTTTTAGCGATAATATTTTTTAAATAACATAAACCAA
>JAJTHR010000298.1 GCA_021298935.1 Parachlamydia sp.
AATTTTTCATCGGCATCTTTTGCGTCCCAGCTCATTGCTCGATCTTGCAAACTTATCCAAGTTTGCTGCGATCTCCGCAATGTACTGGGACATAAAATCTCGCCGCCAAAAATTTAAGAACCTACCCGCGCGCGGTATACCCAATTTGATTTTCTAAAGGCCCATTTAGGTAGTGAAGAGGATGTTATAAGAAATGCTTTTAAAAGGGTTTGGTGTCTAAATAGTTACCATCCTATTTTATGCGACATTGCGTTCCAGGAGATTTTTTATGGCTCAACTCAGAAAACAACCTATAAATGCATTCAGCATATGGAAATCGACTCATTAACAAGCCACCACTCTTTCGAGTGGATAAAAAAAGAATTGAATAGCACAAAGGATTTGAAAGAAGCGCTTCCATTAATGGCGCAACTTCCTCGTATTGAAAGAAACCACTACTCTCATTTACTCGATATTGATCCGCGTATTAAGGAGGTGAATAGTTCACTTGTTGCTTATTTTAGATTGTTAAAAAAAATAGTCAATCCAGAAAATAATGATTTACGTGTAGTATACGGCTGTTCTGGGGCCGACTGTACAAGTGTTTTATTGGCAACAAATGCGAAAGAATTAATATTCATTGATCAAACGCCTCTACAAAAAAAAGATTTTATTTCAGCGTTAAGTTTTATTTTAGATGATTCGTCGGACAAATATGGCAAGCTGCAGGCCAGCGGACATTTTATCGAATTTAGAAATATGTTTTTAGGGCAACAAAGTGGCTTCAATGGGGAAATTAATCTGATGCCTGATTATGCTTTGAAATTGCTATATGACTTAAAAGAGATAGGTGTTGAACTCAACCAAGTAAAATTTAATTTTACAGATGAATATATTTGTTTGAATTTTCCTTGGCAATATGATGTCACCACCGACCAGAAACAGGAACGGACCTTGACTATCTATACAGCTGATGTCACAAAACCTGAACAATATAGCCTCTCGTTAAAGGAAAAATTGCATCATGGTTATGATGTGTTTTACATGAAAGGAGCCTTTCAGGCCCCCTTTTATTATCCACAATTTCTTCCGTATATTACAGCGCACCTTAATACAGGAGGGTGGTTAATGACGGCGGATAAGACTGTTCAAATGGATGAATATAACCCTGAAGCTTACTTGGCAGATAGCGAGTTTCAATTTAATGTAAAAAATTTTGAAGAAAAAATAAAAATGGAGGAATACATCTATCCCCCATTGGATCCAATAGTTGATGTGCCAACGCTAAAAATGAATCCAGGCAAAAAACGGCCTTATAGAAATTCAGGGACTGATACAAGCTATTGGACAATACTTAATTTGCGGCAAAAAGAACACCGCCCTAATTAATGGAAAAATAGAAGCTAAACAGTAATTAAAATACCGACTAGTGTCTAATTGCTATTCGGTTTTCTTAGATATTAATCTAGTTTGAAACATAGTCGTAAAATTTAAATAAACTTTTGATTGACCAAATTATTTTTTTTTTATTAAATTTTTTTGGATAAAAAAATAGGTTTATTATGCTGGATGGTTTAATTTTTGCTGGCCAAATAACTTTTAAAAACTTTGATAAAATTGATGCTGCTTATAATGGGGTGCAAGCCTATGTAACTTATCGGGCAAATATTGATCCAAAGTTTTTTTCACAGGTAGAAAAAGTAAAGAATATTTTTTTAAATGCTGATATAGGATCTTCTTTTTTAACACTTTTAACGCTTTTTAATGATATAAGAAAAAAATATGATATCAAACTCAAAACTACACAATCAGACCTGGTTATTTTCGCTCTTGTCACCTCAGTAGCAGCTTTGAGCGGAATTGCCACATACATCATTAATCGCATTTCCACAACTCCAACTGATATAGAAAACTGTCAGTTGAAACGCCCTGATGCAGACATTTTTAAACAATTTATGTATGGTGTACGAATTGTTACAAACATCGGATTGATTTATTTTTCAGGCGGTGGCTTAATCCCGGCCCTTAGCATTGCTTTTGAAGTTTATAGCCTCATTGGTATTTCGCAAAGAAACTGGTTTGAATTTACAAAAGAAATCGACATTACACATCCTGAATTATCAAGATTAGCCAGCAAGGCTTCAGTGACTTATACCTTTTTATTTCAAAATTTATATAGCCACCAAGCGGAGGGTTGTACCATTTGTCGAGAGGATCAACCGGCGAACGAACTATATTTTTGTTCCAATCATACCTTCCACACTTCATGCATTGTGGAAATGATTCAATCAAAAATCAATTCATTTATCGAGGGATTAAGTGTGCAAAGAAGAAATGAAGTTGAAACGCAGCATTATAGAAATGGAGGTTATACACATTCCACCTATTCAGCTAATTATCTCATTACTATGCCCCGGGCGAATGTCCCGAGCTGTCCTAACTGCCGAGAGCAACCTGCGCATAATGAATTTAATGTTAAATTTAATGATAATCGTTATGGATGGTCTCCGACCACAATCACTTGGAGATAGTTTCCACTAATTCAACTTTTATTCCCTTCAATTTGTAAGATTCAATTTTGGCTAGAGAGGCAGCGCGCTTATCAGGGTGAGTTTCGTCATAAAGCTCAAATACCTCTTCAAAAGAATCAGGAAGGGGGAGGGGTTGATTAGATAAGTTCATTAACCAGGATGCTTGATTGATATTATGATTGGTTTGCGTTATTGCAATCCAATCGAGCGTTGGTCTATCGGTAAACTGATGTGGAAGAAAAGACTGTTCTGAATACTTCCAAAGAAGGGTGTCAATGTAATGGCCGGCTTCCTGGCTGGGGACATAGATAAGTAATCTTTTTTCCCATTCATACGCTTCTTCGGTTTTACGGCAAATCCAGCGCAGTTTGGCTGCATTATCTTTGATTTTATAAAAGGTGACTTTAATCATTTGGCAGGACTTGTCCATAAGCTTGTCTTTAAACGGAAGCGCCAGGGAAGTTTCGCATCTTCACCGGCATAATCCACTCCTACACGAGGCGAGGCAATGATATCCTGCAACCCTATTTCAGTGCCATGATCTTCTATCCAAAGGGTTGAGCTGGTCAGTAACAAGCCGCTATGTTCAAGACCAATCCCCAAAGCGATGGCGCAAGCGCCCGGACCGGCAGTCAACCGCCGTTGGACAAAAGGGATTTTTCTTCGATGGAGCATGACCTCTTGACCCTGCACCGGTTCAATTGCACGGATTAAAATTCCATGCGGTACATCTTTCTTATTGGTAATGACATTTAATAAGGGATAGATTCCATAACATAGATAGACATAGGAGCATCCTCCCTCTTGGTACATGACCGCGTTTCT
>JAJTHR010000151.1 GCA_021298935.1 Parachlamydia sp.
AGAAGGGGAGGTTTTAGCCATCCTTGAAAGTAAAGAAATGGCAGAAGCTCAATCGAATTACTTGGCTGCCTTAAAAAAATTGAGGTTAAAGCAAAACATTCTCCAAAGAGAGGAAGGCTTAAGACAAATTTCTCCTGAACAAGATTATCTGCAAGCACAGTTTGCCGTTGAAGAGTCCAAGATTGACATAGAATTAAGTAAACAGAAATTACATGCTTTAGGACTGGATGACCGGGAGATTGCTCAAATTTCCGAATCAAATGGGAGATTTTATGAAATGCGAGCTCCTTTTGAAGGAGAAGTGATTCAAAGAGATTTAACATTTGGAGAGCTAATAGATGATCAGCATAAAGCTTATACAATTGCTGATTTTAGTCGTGTAAGAGCCGAATTTAGTGTCAATCCAAGCAATTTCCCTTACATTAAACAAGGACAAGCCATTGAAATTTCTGCCGCTGATGGGACAAAAGTCAAAACCACTATTTTTCATGTGGAACCAATGATCAGTGAGCAAACAAGGAATGCGATTGTGTTAGCAAATATTGACAATCGATCCGGGCAATGGATTCCTGGAAAATTTGTCACAGCTATTATTGAAAGAGAAAGAGAATCTGTTCCAATTATCGTACCTAAAGACGCTATCCAAAAGATTAAAGGACAAGATAGCATTTTCATTTTTGATCAAGACACTTTTACACCAAGAGTTGTTAAAACAGGACGGGCGGATGAGAAAAATATAGAGATCACTTCTGGTTTGCAAAAAGGAGAGAGATACGTTGCCAATCATGCATTTTTATTAAAAGCAGATCTTGAAAAAGCAGAAGCTGAACATAGTCATACTCATTAAATAAATATGATAGAAAAAATTTTACGTTTTTCAATTTATAATCGTGCTTTCATCATTTTATTGACAGTGTTAGTTGCTGCCTATGGGTTTAATAATTTAAAAAATCTACCGATCGATATTGTGCCAGATATTACGAATAATCAGGTCCAAATTAATGCCACAACTTCTGGCCTTTCTCCCCTTGATATGGAAAAGGAAGTGACCTATCCCATTGAAAATGTTTTAGCTAGCATTCCAGGCTTAGAGATGACCCGATCGCTGTCTCGCAATGGTTTTGCACAAGTGACCGCTGTCTTTAAAGATGACGTAAATATCTATTTTGCACGCCAACAAATCAATGAAAAGCTTGGTGAAGCTAAGGAATTCTTCCCACCTGGTGTAGAAATTAAGTTAGGACCCATTTCAACAGGTCTTGGTGAAGTTTACATGTGGACAGTGAATTACAAACATCCAAAAGGAGAGGGAGCAGAAGTTAAAGAGGGAGGGCCAGGTTGGCAAAGCGACGGGTCTTATTTAACTCCTGAAGGGCATTATTTAAAAACAGAAGTCGAACAAGCCTCCTATCTTCGTACCATCCAGGATTGGATCATTAGACCACGTCTTAAATCCATTCCTAACTTAGCAGATGTGGATTCAATTGGTGGATATGTTAGAGAGTATCATATCATGCCTGATCCTCAAAAAATGTTGGCACGAGACATTAATTTTTCCGATCTTGTTCAAGCTTTGGAAAGTAATAATTTAAGTATTGGCGCCGGTTACATCGAGCACAGCCAAGAAGCCTATCTTGTAAGAGCGGATGCGCGCATTAAACATCCCTCTCAGCTTAATCAAATTGTCATTACCACAAAAGAAGGCGTCCCTATTCGGATCAGTGATGTGGCAGAAGTGGAAATTGGCCAACATAGGCGAACAGGAAGTGCGAGTCGCAACGGTGAAGAATCGGTTGTTGGTACAGCCCTTATGCTCATTGGGGCCAACAGTCGCACAGTGTCTGTAGCAGTAGACGAAAGAATTAAGCAAATTAATCAATCACTTCCATCAGATATTGAAATTACTACTGCCATCAATCGAACAAAGCTTGTTGATGCGACAATTGAAACAGTTGTAGCAAATTTATCCGTAGGTGCTCTGCTAGTTATTTTAATTCTTTTTCTATTTCTAAATAATTTGAGAACAGCTTTCATCGTGGCTATGGTGATTCCCCTGTCCATGCTGATGGCAGCCATTGGAATGTTTAAATTCAAAATTAGCGGTAACTTAATGAGCTTAGGCGCTTTAGATTTTGGATTAATCGTGGATGGAGCAGTCATCATTGCCGAAAATTGTTTAAGACGTATTTCCGAAAAACAACGCGACTTGGGGAAATACCTTTCAGAAAATGAGCGTTTGGAAGAAGTTGCTCTTGCCGCTAAGGAAATGCTTCAACCAACCGTTTACGGACAAATCATCATCATGATTGTCTATTTCCCTATTTTGACGCTTACGGGAATTGAAGGAAAAATGTTTTATCCCATGGCCGTGACAGTTATTTTTGCTTTAATTGCAGCTTTTATTTTGTCTTTGACTTTTGTGCCTGCCATGATTGCTTCTTTTGTTTCGACACATGTCACTGAAACAGAAAATGTAATTATAAGTAAGCTTAAATCGCTCTATCGTCCCTTGCTCGAAAAGTCCCTGCATTATCCATCGCTCATTACACTATCTTCTTCCCTACTCGTTTTACTTTCCTTTTTGCTTTTTACAACAATCGGACAAGAATTTATTCCTACTTTAGATGAAAAAGATATTGCCATGCATGCGATGCGCATTCCCAGTACTTCTCTTAATCAATCGAATAAAATGCAATTACAGCTCGAAAAAGTACTCATTCAAGAACCTGAAGTTGACTATGTCTTTTCAAAAACAGGCACGGCAGACATTGCTTTTGATACAATGCCTCCTAATGTTTCCGATACTTTCATTATTCTTAAATCCCAGGATCAATGGCCTAATCCTCATTTAACAAAGAATGATTTCATTTCACGGATCAAATCCACATTGGAAGATCTGCCTGGCAATCATTATGAATTTATGCAACCGATCCAAATGCGGTTTAACGAGTTGATTGCAGGAATTCGGGGTGATTTAGCGATCAAAATTTATGGTGATGATTACGATGTTTTAAATAAAGCCGCAAACCAAGTGGCTCAAATTATTAGAAAAATTCCAGGCAACGCCGATTTAAAAATTGCGCAAACGCATGGGCAGCCTCTGCTTGATATTATCATTAAAGAAGATGCAATGAATCGATTAGGGTTAGAAAGAAAGGAGATAACCGATTTGATTTCGACTGCAGTAGGAGGTGCCAAGGCCGGTGTTATTTTTGAAGGAGACCGCCGCTTTGATATTGTCGTTAAGCTTCCTGAACCTATTCGGCAAAATATCGCTGCATTAGAGGATTTGCCACTTACCCTCCCCTCTAATGATCATCATGCGACGATCCCATTAAAAGAGGTGGCTAGCATTGAATTAACCGAAGGGATGAACGAGATCAAACGAGAAAACGGAAAACGAGTCCTCATTGTCCAAACAAATGTAAGGGGACGAGATATTGGATCATTTGTAGAAGAGGCAAAAGATAAAATAGATGCTCAAGTTAACCTGCCAACAGGTTATTGGATCGAATGGGGTGGGCAATTTGAAAACTTAATCTCAGCCAGAAGACAGCTCTATTTTCTTGTTCCTATTTGTTTTGCTGTCATCTTATTTTTGCTCTATACGGCTTTTCATGCCCTTACTCCAGCGCTATTGGTATTTAGCGGCGTTCCTTTTGCCATTACGGGGGGAGTTATTTCTCTTTGGCTCCGCGGCTTACCTTTTTCAATTTCTGCAGCCATTGGATTTATTGCCTTATCAGGGATCGCTGTCTTAAATGGACACGTCATGTTAAATTATATCATTCAGCTCATGCAACAGGGAGTATCCAAGCAAGAAGCCATTTTAAAAGGGGCGATTACTCGATTAAGGCCCGTTTTAATGACAGCATTAGTGGCATCGCTCGGTTTCATTCCTATGGCTCTTTCAATTGGAACTGGAGCAGAAGTGCAAAGACCTCTTGCAACCGTGGTTATTGGTGGTTTGTTGAGTTCGACTCTTCTAACTCTGTTTGTTTTACCAGCCCTTGCCACACTTTTTTTAAAAGATAAACGTAAAGAAGAAGAAAAAGTAGATGCCTGAACATTACATGATTAATTAAATCCTAATTTTTTATCTCATAATACAAACCAGCTTGCGATCGTTCAACCCCGGGAGCTTTCACTTAAGCCTAATCTATATAATCTTGGCAATTGACCCACTAGTATTAATACCATTTCCCAAAAATAAAACCATAAATTTGGCTTGTCAGCGCTTCAGATTTAAAAGATCTTTTCGAAGTTGATATCTTTGAATATCAACAAGGAGAGATCTTTTAAAGATGAAGGTGATCACAAGTCAAATTTATG
>JAJTHR010000261.1 GCA_021298935.1 Parachlamydia sp.
AATTTGACTTGTGATCACCTTCATCTTTAAAAGATCTCTCCTTGTTGATATTCAAAGATATCAACTTCGAAAAGATCTTTTAAATCTGAAGCGCTGACAAGCCAACTTTATGGTTTTATTTTTGGGAAATGGTATTATTTCTAATATTTCAGTACAACATACGAAATGATTACATGTAAACATATAAGTATGTTTTAGCTACCAATAATAGTGTCTCCTTTGGGTGAAAGTGCGTAAAAAAATTTAAAGCCCTATGGAATGATTTTCTTTTAATAAGAATTAAAGAAAAACTATCGCTTAATGGCTTGATCAGTGAAAGGTTGCTGCAATCATTCTAGCTGAATTCTGAATTAGCCTCCAGTCTGGGTGAAACTGAATATTTTTTTGCAGAGGCCTTTCGAGGTTATTATCAAATTCATTAACCATTTTTTGGTCAAAAAATCGTCCTGCTCCTATGCGATGTTAAATCGAATGAAAAAATTTTGAACTGATTTTGCGAGAGTCAGCGAGTGAAATTAGTCCAAACTCCAGCAGTCAAGAGGGTAGGTAATACCATTTCCCGAAATTAAAATCATAGATTTGACTTGTGATCACCTTCATCTTTAAAAGATCTCTCCTTGTTGATATTCAAAGATATCAACTTCGAAAAGATCTTTTAAATCTGAAGCGCTGACAAATCAACTTTATGGTTTTATTTTTGGGAAATGGTATAATTTTATGAATACTTAATTTCTGATACAGTTCACTATCAGATTGGCCACAATCGTCTAAAGATAGCAAGGGGCCACCCTCATAAATTAATTCAGTTCTATTTGTTAATAAAGGTCGTATTCAAGCAAACGCGAATCGACCCCGCCGTTATTGAGGACATGCCTTTTGGAGGCTGAAAGTCCTACTTCTTTGGCAAGTTCCATATTTCCTGTAAAAATAAAGCCTTTGGCGGGCTTTGCCGTTTTTTGCTTTAAGAAATGGCCAAGTGAGCGATAAAAAGAGCGCAATATATTTTCATCGTCCAAGCGCCTCCCATGCGGGGGGTTTGTAAGCACAAAAGAAGGGGCAGTAGGCAGCTCGCTTTCCCTAAAATCCTCTTGTATGATCTCGACCCCTTGATGAAATCCGGCCGCTCTTAAATTCACCTTAGAGGCCCACACTGCCTGCTTATTGATGTCGATTCCAAATAAGCGGCCAGGAAGCAAGGGCTGCCTGTTAGCATCCAGCCTATTGCGCACATTCAGCCAATCGGAAAGACGAGAGTCGGGATGGCGCATAAATCCCCACTGATGGCGTAAATAACCGGGCGGTGTTTGTGTTGCCATCATCGCCGCTTCAATCAATAGGGTGCCCGACCCGCAGCAAGGATCGCAAAAGACTGCCTCTGAATTGTAATTAGCCAAACGGAGCAGCGCGGCTCCAAGCGTCTCTTTAATGGGCGCTTCAACGCTTTCCAGGCGATATCCCCTTTTATGCAAAGGCGCACCGGATGTGTCAAAGCTCATGATCCCTAAAGACTGTTGAATATAGAGATTCAATTGTATATCGGGATTTTGCACATCGATCGAGGGTCTGCGTCCCACTTTCTGCCTGATTTGATCGCAAATGGCATCTTTTGCCACTTGGGCGGCAAAAAGGCTATTCCTCAGTTCGCGGTGATTGACATTGGCATCAATGGCAAAGGTGTTTTTTTCCTTTATAAAGCGGGACCAATCAATGGCATTGATATGCTGATAAAGGGTTTTGCGATCGAAACATTTAAAGCGTGCGAGCGGAAGCAATACACGGCTGGCTAAACGGGAGGCATAATTAATCGTATAAATATCATCCCATGACCATTGGTCGACAAAAACACCCCTGTAGCCGATGCTGCAGTTTTTAATTCCAAGCTCGCTCAGTTCATCCATTAACAGAGGCTCTAACGCTGATGCGCAGCTAACAAACAATAAACTTTTTTCCACAGTTGAGCCCTAGTTGTGCATAAATAAAATGACATCGCCGTCTTTAACAAGATAGTCCCGCCCCTCGGCTTTCACTTTTCCTTGTTCGCGCGCTCCGACACGCCCCTGATAGGTAAGCATGTCGTCAAATGAGACAACTTCTGCACGAATAAATCCTTTTTGAATGTCGGTATGAATTTTGCCAGCTGCTTCCGCTGCATTGGTGCCCTCTGATATAGTCCAGGCTCTGGTTTCGATCTCCCCTGTCGTCAGATAGGTAATAAGGCCCAACATTTTAAAGGAGGCCTGGATCAGCCTTTCAAGCCCTGATTGATTGAGCCCTAAGCTTTCCAGGTACTCTTTGCGCTCTTCTAGGGGCAGTTGGGCGATCTCTTCTTCCAGCTTTGCACAAATAGGGATCACGGTATTTCCCTCTTTTTCCGCATAAGCTCTCACCTGCCTGACCCATTCATTATCCATGTGAGGCAAATCATTTTCAGACACATTTGTGACATAAAGAACTTTTTTGCCGGATAAAAAGGGATAGGCCTCGATGGAAAGCTTTTCTTCTTCGTTTAATACAAGGCTTCGTACTGGCTGGTCTTCATTCAAATGAGCAGCAGCTTTTTTAAGCGTTTCATAGGTAAGCATTAGGTCTTTCTTCGTCTTGACTTGCTTTTCAAGGCGGCCAATGGTGTTTTCGACCATTTGAAGATCCGCCAGGCGCAATTCTAAGTTGATAATTTCAATGTCGTGGATGGGGTCCACTTTGCCTGCCACATGGATAATATCGCTAGACTCAAAGCACCGGACAACATGGACAATCGCATCAGTCTCGCGAATATTGGCTAAAAATTTATTGCCAAGCCCCTCTCCTTTTGAAGCACCTGCCACAAGACCTGCAATATCGACAAATTCCATGTTCGCATAAATAATTTTTTTACTCTTAGAGAGTTCTGAAAGCTTTTCCAAACGAGGATCGAATACATCGACAATCCCCACATTGGGGTCGATCGTACAAAAGGGGTAATTGGACGCCGAGGCCTGATTTGATGTGAGCGCATTAAACAAGGTGGACTTACCCACATTAGGTAAACCAACAATTCCTACCGACAAACCAGCCATTCCAACCTCATTTTATTAAATTTGGATCATCTTACCTTATAAGCTTAAAATAAATCAAATGGTTCTGTCGTAGTAAAACTTTATAATTAATTTTTAACAAAAACCAATATTAATATATAATAAAAATGAAAAGGGTTTTTTTTGATAGATAACAATTTTAAAAACATTTTGTTAATCTGTGATAAGATTGACAGTTTACTTATTGGCACACGATACATGGATCCAGAAGTTCTAGGAAAAATAAAAACCTTAGATGAAAAGTTCATCAGCTTAGGGATTCTATTATTATACCGTGCGCGGGTAGGTTCTTAAATTTTTGGCGGCGAGATTTTATGGCCCAGTACATTGCGGAGATCGCAGCAAACTTGGATAAGTTTGCAAGATCGAGCAATGAGCTGGGACGTAAAAGATGCCGATGAAAAATT
>JAJTHR010000210.1 GCA_021298935.1 Parachlamydia sp.
CATTGTAAGTGAGTCCATATTATTAATATTGAACCACTTACAATGATTCAACCGCGGGAGCTTTCACGTCAGCCCAAAGGCCAAAAATTTCATGGTTGGGTACTATAACAAGCAATGGGCATAAACTCACTTTTATGCTATAAAAGTTCCCATGGATGCAATCACCCAAGCCAAAATAATTGTCACTAAATTAGCGCGTGCTGGCCACATTGCCTATTTTGCGGGCGGATGGGTCCGCGATTACATCATGGGCCACCCTTCAGACGATATCGATATTGCAACAAGCGCCGCTCCAGAAGAAATCATGGCCCTTTTTTCCGATACGATCCTTGTCGGGCTGGCCTTTGGAGTGGTGGTAGTCATCCTTGAAGGGCACCAATTCGAAGTGGCCACCTTCCGCAAGGATCTTGGCTATGTCGACGGCAGGCATCCGATCGGGGTGGTCAAGTCGACCCCAAGAGAGGATGCTTTACGCCGGGATTTCACCATTAATGGCATGTTTTACGATCCATTGACGGAAGAAATTCACGACTATGTCCATGGCCGGGAAGACATCCGGCATGGCATCATCCGCACCATCGGCAATCCGCACGACCGTTTTTTTGAAGATCGTCTGCGTATGCTGCGCGCCTTTCGCTTCGCCGCCCGCTTTAGTTTTAATATTGATCCTGAAACGCAAGCGGCGATTTTGGAAAATGCCAACAAGCTCTTTCCGGCAGTCGCCATGGAAAGGGTTTGGATGGAATTCAAGAAAATGGCTGCTTACCCAAGCTTCGATCAAGCTATTGTTGAAATGCATCGCTCCACTCTCTTGGATGTCATTTTTCCCGAAATGGCCGGCATGCATATTAAGGACTTGCGCCACATTGCGGCCTCTTTTCACCATTATCCGCCCAATACCCCCACCATTTTGTATATTCTGGCTTTGTTTCCAAATCTTGAAGCGGATAAAAAAATAGAACTTGCCAAACGGCTGAAGGCATCCAGCCGCGACGTAAAACTGATTGAATATGTTGAACATGTGCAAAGCGTCCTTTTGAAGGGAGGAGACCGGCATCAATGGGGCCATATTGGCGCCCATCCTGCCTGCCGCCTTGCCCTTGAGTGGATCGCCGCCCCCTTTTCCGAGTCGGAAAAGCAGCGTTTTTTGGAGGAAAGAGCGACTGCTTTCGAGCAAATCGCCCCCCATATTCAACGGCTTAAAAATAACACCCCCCTCCTGTCATCCGAAGCACTGCGCCAGGAAGGCATTCAACCGGGAAAACACATGGGACTTTTACTGAAAGAAGCGGAGAAAATGGCCATCAATCAAAACTATAATGACGCCTCTGCTCTATTGGATGCGCTCAAAAAAACCCCTTTGTGGAAATTATGACAACACCTCATTTCATTACAAGCCTTCATCACCCCTACGTCAAACACCTTGTTAAACTTCAAAAAGACAATTCCTACCGCCAGGCCTGCCAGACAATTATTCTTGAAGGAGCTAAGCCGATAAAGGAGGTCATGCCATTTGTAAAAGCATTGATTTACACATCGGCCTACCTTCCGCACCTAACCATGCATGCCAGGGAAGAATGGCATGTCACAGAAGAAATAGTGAAAAAAATTACGACGACAGTCACTCCGGAAGGGTTGCTGGCTGAAGTGCACATGCCTAGATTTTCCTCATTGGAGCAAGCCTCCCATCTCCTGGCTCTCGACGGGGTAAGCGATCCGGGAAATTTGGGTACGCTGATGCGCACAGCCCTGGCGCTAGGTTGGGATGGTCTTTTTCTCCTTCCCGGCTGCTGCGACCCCTACAACGAAAAGGTTTTGCGGGCAGCAAGAGGGGCCCATTTCAAACTTGCCATGCGCAAAGGGAGCCTAGAAGAATTAAATCGTTTGGTGCAAAAAAATCAAATTCAAAAGCTAGCCGCCGATCTGGAAGGGCGCTCACCTAGCCAAATCCCTCCGGCAAAAAAAAGGCTCCTTATGCTAGGAAATGAAGGGAGGGGCCTTTCAGGCGAAGCTTTGGCCGGCAGTTTGCCTGTGACCATCCCCATGCCCGGTGAAATGGAATCACTTAATGTAGCGGTTTCAGGCGGCATCCTTCTCTACCTTTTAAAAACATAAGGCAGTCATGAGCAGTGAAAACGAGGATTGGAGAGATCCGGAAGAAGAGTACTACCAGGTAAAAAAAGAAAACCGCATGGAAAGAAAGCGGGCCGCCTCTAAAGATCGCTCCAAGTATAAAAAGACCGATCAGGATAAATACCTGGAAAATTTACGGCGTGAACATGCCCAGAAGCTCAGCAAGCAGGACTGGCTTGAAGGAAAAGTCATCTCGATTATTCCTCAGGGCATTATTGTCGATTGCCAGGGCGAACGGTATAGCTGTGTTTTAAAAGGACTGATGAAACGGGACAAGACAACTGCCAAAAATCTCGTCGCCGTGGGAGATGCCGTTCTGTTTGAAAAGACAGACGAGGGGGAAGGCATCATTGCAAGCGTACAGCCGCGTAAAACTGTGCTATCCAGAGCAGATAATTTGTCGCGCCGAAGAGAGCAATTAATTGCCGTTAATGTAGACCAGGTGATCATCACTGCCTCGGTTGTCAATCCACCGATCAAGCCCCCTCTTATCGATCGTTATATCATAGCAGCCCATAAAGGAGGCATGCAGCCGCTCATTGTCATCAACAAAATTGATCTTCTGGAGAGCACAGAAGACGAGGTATTGCGTCTGACTGAGAAAGAGATTTTGGAAGAGCTATTAATCGCCTATGCAGCGATTGACGTTCCGGTTATTTCAATCAGCGCACTATTAAATGAAGGGATGGACGCCTTAAAGTTAGCCATGCAGGGAAAAACCTCTGTTTTTTCCGGCCAGTCCGGTGTCGGAAAATCTTCCCTGATCAACGCTGTTGCGGGCTTTGGACTGCGTGTTGGTGAAACAGTCGAAAGGACTAAAAAAGGTTCGCATACTACTACAATTACGCAGCTTCTTCCCCTCCCCTTTGGCGGCTGGTGCGTCGACACCCCCGGCATTAAAAGCTTCGGTGTTTGGGATTTAGAGAAAAACGAGGTCGAAGGCTACTTCCCCGAAATCCATGAGTGCGGGCTTGACTGCAAGTTCCCCGATTGCACCCATACCCATGAAGAAAATTGCGCTGTCCAGCAGGCGGTTGAAGAAGAGCGGATTTCTGCCGTCCGTTATTTTTCTTACCAATCCCTGATGGAAAGCGTAAAAGAAAAGCATCTCCGCAGGTAAAACTTGTGGAAAATAGGGGCACCTTCTATTTTCGGTGAAAAAGGGGAAGCCAATGTCTTACGTGCGATCAGTCAAAGGAAGGCAAATTCTTGACTCAAGAGGCAATCCGACCGTAGAGGTCGAGCTGACAACGGATCAAAATATCATGGTGAAAGCCTCCGTTCCCTCGGGCGCCTCGACCGGGCAAAATGAAGCCCTCGAATTGCGCGATGGAGACATGCAGGCCTATTTTGGAAAAGGTGTTTTAAAAGCCTGCGCGAATGTCAATGGCCCTATTGCACAAATTCTTGTCGGAGAGCATGTCTGCGACCAGGAAAGACTGGACCAGCTGATGATCCAAGCAGATGGGACTGAAACAAAAAAACGCTTTGGCGCCAATGCCATTCTCGCAGCCTCCCTGGCCCTTGCCAGAGCCGGGGCCTTGACTGCCAAGCTCCCCCTTTACCGCTATATCGGAGGAACGCATGCCAGCATCCTCCCCTGCCCCATGATGAATATCATCAATGGAGGCGCCCACGCTGACAATTCGCTTGATTTCCAGGAATTTATGATCCGTCCAACCGGAGCGCCGAATTTTCATGAGGCCCTCCGTTGGGGAACCGAGATTTTCCATACCCTTAAAAACCTTCTTAAAAAATCAGGGCATGTCACTGCTGTTGGAGATGAAGGAGGCTTTGCACCCAATTTAAGTTCCAATGAAGAAGCTTTGGACCTCATCATGATGGCCATTGAAAAGGCCGGCTATAAGCCTGGAATGGAAGTATCGCTTGCGCTGGATTGCGCCGCCTCTGAATTTTACGATAAAACAACCCACCGCTACTGTGAAAAAAAGAAAAAACTGAGTGGCTGCGATTATGCCGATCGAGGGGCCGAAGAGCAAATTGATTACCTTGCTGGACTATGCGACAACTACCCGATTGATTCGATTGAAGATGGCCTGTCGGAAGAGGACTGGAAAGGCTGGCGCCTCTTCACGGAACGCCTCGGAAAAAAAATACAAATTGTCGGCGATGACATTTTCGTTACTAATCCTAAATTCCTTCAGAAAGGGATCAACATGGGCGCAGCCAACGCCATTCTGATTAAAGTCAACCAGATCGGCACATTGACAGAAACACTTGAGACCATTCGTTTAGCGCAAATGAACTCCTATGCCACTATTATTTCGCACCGCTCAGGGGAAACGGAAGACAGCATGATTGCCGATATATGCGTGGCTGTGAATGCAGGCCAAATTAAGACAGGCTCCCTGTCCCGCTCCGATCGGGTGGCTAAGTATAACCGCCTGCTGGCCATTGAGGCAGGGCTTGAGCAATCGGCCATTTATCAGGATGGCAACCGCTACCATCCGGCAAGAAAAGTATCACTATAATATGAGACAGACTGCCTATACTATCGCCATCTTTGGAGAAGCTGAAAGGGGCGAGTTTCATACAGCTTACCTTTGCGAGGAGCTTGCTGAGCTGGACCGATTTTTGGGCAACCCGCCGGCCGAAAGCCGCGGGCTTGATTATGCTGTACAAGCCCTGCTTTTTAAACGGCATTTGGTTTTTTTAAGGGTGATGGAAGAGGGCTATAGCACAGAAGATTACCTCGCCGGCATCAAGCTGCTCAAAGAGCAGTGCCTGATCCCCAACCTGGATGCCATATGCATTCCTGGGGTGGGGGATCAGAGGATACTGGATGCCATTCAACCCCTCTGTGTGCATTATCACAGCATCCTCATCAGCAACGAAGCGGACTTCTACGACTACCTCACATCCTCGCATTAAGAGGGTGTCTACAAAATTCTTTTTTTAACGAAAAAAATTAATTAATTATTGAATTGTTTTATTAATAAATAAAATAGTTTTATTTGCAGACAAATTTAATGATTGGCAAAATAGAATTCCTAAAAAGGGAAATATGCCAACCAAAATTCGGGTCTTAAACGACCACACGATTAATAAAATTGCCGCTGGCGAAGTGATTGAAAATCCGGCCTCTGTCGTAAAAGAACTCGTAGAAAATGCCATGGATGCAGGCTCTACCGAGATTTGCGTGGAGATCCAACTGGGCGGACGTCAGCTGATCCGCATTACCGATAACGGATCAGGCATGTCTCAGGATGATGCCTTATTGTGCCTTGAGCGGCATGCCACTTCCAAAATCAAGGAAGTGGAAGACATCCAGTCCTTATTGACGATGGGATTTCGCGGCGAGGCGCTTCCCTCGATCGCTGCCGTATCGAAATTTTCCCTGCTCACCTGCCCCCAGGAAGAGACTTCTTTAAAGGGCACCCTTATTCTTGTGGAAGGAGGCTCCATCCTTTCTGCCAAGCCGGCTGTCCGCTCTCCCGGAACGACGATTGAAGTGAAGTCGCTCTTTTATAATGTACCTGTGCGCCGCAAGTTTCAACGCTCCCCAGCCTTCGATGTGCAGGAAGTAGTTAAAATCATGTCTGCTCTGGCTATGGGCCATCCAGCCCTTCAATTTGAATTAATCAGCGACCAAAAGCTTCTTTTTAAGACGTCTGCCTCAGATAAGCCTTTTCAGGAACAGCTGCTGGAAAAAATTGAAACCCTGCATGGCAAAGAGACTGCCCGCCTCCTGACTCCAGTGCAATTTGAATGTGCTCCCTTCCAAATAGAGGGCTTCATTGGGAATCCCTCGTTGCATAAGCCCAATAAAACAGGCCAGTTTTTATTTATCAACCAACGCGCCGTGCAGTCGCCGCTTGTGGGAAGCGCCGTCCGCGAAGGATACGGAACCATGCTCGGCAATCACCGCTACCCCGTTTTTTACCTGCATCTCACCCTTCCTGGCTCTCTGCTTGATGTCAATGTCCATCCCCAAAAAAAAGAAGTGCGCTTAAGGGAAGGGGCAAAAATCAAAGAAACCATCATTCAAGGCATCCAAAAAGCGCTTAAGAAAGAAGGGTCGATTTTTGATTTCATGGAACAGCCTTCCTTTTCTGCTTACCCGCCAATTCGGTTTCCGGAAAAAACCGTCAATGAAACTCCCTGGCACTATCAAACAACCTCCCCCACTCCTCTTTTAAGAAGGGAGGCACAAGCTGATCGTTCATCCACGCTGATCGCCCCTCTTTCCACTGTTCCACGTGCAATTGCCGCTCTTGTCAATTACCTGGTCATCGATACGCAAAATTTGCCGCCAGAGATTCCTATCTCGCTGGATGAGCAAGAAGGTCTTTGCCTCATGGACAACCAAGCGGCCTATGCCCGCATTTTTTACGAAAATTTGCTGCAGGAAGAAGAGCGCATCCCTTCCATGCAGTCCCTATTGATTCCAGCTGCAGTGCCATTCACGCCGGCAGATGCTGTGCTGATCCAGGAATGCCTTCCTCTTTTACTCAAGATGGGTTTTTCATTGCGCGAGTTTGGTGCTAATACGTTCTTGATCGATGCGTTGCCCCCTAGCTTCGCCCAAGATCAATTGGAAGACACCATGCAGGCCTTCTTAGAAGCCTATAGAGAAGGGGGAAAGTTGGCAGAGCAGGAACGTGAAAAGCGGCTGGCACAGGCTGCCTGCAAAGCAGCCTTTCCAAGAGGGAAAAAACTCCTTTTGTATGAAGGAGAACAATTGTTGAAAGAATTATGGAAGTGCACAATCAAGACACGGTGCCCGAGGGGACGCGCCATTTTTTGCTGCATCAGCCAGGAAGCGCTCTCTAAATATTTTTAAATAGGTCAACGATGAATTATACAGGCAGAATCGTATCATTGAAAAATCGTTTGAAGGCTCTTTCCATCGAAGCCCTCTTAATCGAATCTCCCCTTCATATTCTGTATTTGACCGGCCTTGATCTTTCGGCTGGGCAACTCATCATTAGTTCTTATGAGGATGCCTTAATCGTTGATGGGCGCTATTATGAAAAATGTTCACAACTAGCTCCACTTCCTGTTTTTTTACAAAGCGCACTGCCCTTGCTTCAGTGGGTGAAAGACAATCGCATCACCACCCTGGCCTTTGAAAAATCAAAAACGACTTATCAACGCTTTGAAGACTTACAAAGCACCTTGAAAGGCGTTTCAGTTAAACCTGTCGATTCCCCTGTGAATGAAATGCGTCTGATCAAAGAGGCAGAAGAAATTGCTCTTTTACGTGAAGCAGCCCAACTAAATGTGCAAGGCTGCAGTTATGTCCAAACCCTATTTAAAGAGGGCGTGAGAGAAGAAGAAATTGCCCTGGAACTTGAATTATTTTGGAAAAAGAAGGGGGCAAAAAAGCTCTCTTTTGACCCCATTATTGCCTTCGGTTCAAACAGCTCGATGCCCCATTACAGGGCAGGCACTACCCCCCTCATGGAAAATAACTCGGTTTTAATTGATATAGGCGTTGTCCATCGCCATTACAATTCTGACATGACCCGTACGCTTTTTTTTGGAAAAGGGGATGAAGAACTGTTAAAAATTTACGCCATCGTCGAAGAAGCGAAAAATCGGGCGCTCGCTCTCTGCAAGCCGGGCATCTGCATAGGCGAACTAGACAAAATTGCCCGCGAGTACATTACCGCAAAAGGATATGGCGATTATTTTACACATAGCCTCGGCCATGGTGTTGGTCTCGAAATACACGAAGCCCCGACCCTTCGTCAAACTGGGCCTTTTAGCTCTGTCCAGCTGCAGCCTGGCATGGTTGTTACTATTGAACCCGGCATCTACCTTCCTGGAAAAGGAGGGGTACGTCTGGAAGATACCGTTGTAATAAATACTGAAAGTCATGAAATTCTAACAAATTAATTTAACCTAATTTAATCACTAAACTAAACTCACACATTTAATATAAGTTAATGTTTTTTTGATTCAACCCCGGGGCTTTGGCGCAGCCTGAATTGAAAAATCAACTAGATTCTGGTGTAGCATGATTTTCTAATTTATATTTGATCTTCTTTAGGGAGCAATGTCACCTCTTCTAAACGATTCAAAGGCTGTATAGCAAGGTTTCCAGAAACGGGTGGATAACTTCTCTTTTGTTGCATTCGCGAACCTACATTGACAGGTGATGCGGTTTGTGACTTAGCACGTGGTCTAGTTCTGGTAAGAGGAACAAATGAGCTACCATCGTTTGATTGGCTACTACCACCCTCTTTTCTTATCTCGTTCTTACGCAGTAGCATTTTAGCTAATTTAACCTGGGTTTCTATACTTTCTTTTTGGGTGATATTCTTTTTTAATTCTATATTTAAATTGAATAATTTAGACGCCTGGGCGATGGCTTTGAGGCTTTTTTCTAAATAGGCTTGTTTTTCTTTTAATTTATTCGAAGAAAGCTTTTCTGGGAATCTCTCTATTTGAAATTTATATAACTTATGCATATTTTGGGCTGCTTGATACGGAACTTCAGAATGCACGAGTGTATAATTAGAGGATTTTGAACACACATCAAAAATCGCAATGGCCTTATCAAAAAAGATTTTCCCCATATTTTCGTCCTCACTTACACAATAATAATCTCTCGCGATCGTTGCCGAAAGTTGTGCACAACGGTACAGCGGATAGACTAGTGAGTTTTCAATTGAATTAATCAATTTTTCCTTCTCAGCAATTTTGATTAGTTTATTCATTTCGCATGCATCAGCTTCGGACAAATCTGTTGAATATTCATTATCATCTGAGAGGTATTCATAAAACATCTTATAAAAAATATTATAATTATTTTTTTCTTCTATACATTTCTCTTGTGGTTCAATTTTTTCCTCCTCCTCCGTAATCGTTAATAAATCTTTTTCATTGGACTCAAAGAATTTTAGTTTAAACCACGTTATAAATTCTTTGTTTTGGGATTCAATTTTTGAAGATAAGGTTGAATTATTGGTACTTTTTTCATTTTCTATATATTTTAATAAACCGTTAATTTTTTTAATGCTTATCGCTTGATCAATAAGGTTTCTCTTTTTTGCTCCTTCGTCCAATTCAAAAATACCATCTTCATGCAGTTCTATTTTAAGTTTTGCATATAGAAGATTATATTTATGGATAAGCCATTGAGTTTTTTGGTCTAAACTTAAGATTTGATCATATCTGAGGGCGGGAGTGAACTTGTCAATAGCCTGTTGCAGGTATGTTTGTCCACTGCTAACTTTATCCCATTTTAAAAGGCACTGTAAAGATAGGCGGGCATAAGCTTTGCTTAAAATAACGAATGGTTCGACGGCGGCTGATTGAACATAGACTAAAATTAATTTTTGCAAATCTGATTGTTTTTGCATAAAAAAAACTTTGTCGCCATTTTTTGCCTGCTCATAATACTCATCCTTATTTTGATGCATAATAAATAACCCAAAGGGTTGAGTACTTGGGGAGGTAAGGTTCATGGTGGGCTCCTAGGTTTTTTTATTTTTGTTAGGTCTATTTAAACTAAAGGTATTCAAAAATTGATTTGAATGGATGTGTACACGTTCGCGCTCTTTAAGGAGGCTTTGGCAAGTTTCTCAAACGATTGATCTCGTCTCTTTGCTCTTGTATGATTGTCTTCAACTCAACTATTTCTTCTGCTTGTTTCTGAATGAGCTGAGCTTGTTTTTGAATTTTTTTAGTTTGATCTTGGATTAGTTTAGTTTGTTCTTCAACAAGCGTTATAAACTGCTGCATCCAAGGAAGGGATCGAAGCTCATTGGGGATAAAAGAAAAGGTATCTTCTGGATTCATGTTTGAAAATCTTAAAAAAATAATAAGTAATTTTCAACTCAAAATTTTATAAGCTTAGCAAAAACTTTCTTAACCTGAGTTTTGGGTTTCTCTGCCTGAAAGCTCAAGTAGATTGTGATACCATTTCCCAAAAATAAAACCATAAAGTTGACTTGTCAGCGCTTCAGATTTAAAAGATCTTTTCGAAGTTGATATCTTTGAATATCAACAAGGAGAGATCTTTTAAAGATGAAGGTGATCACAAGTCAAATTTATGA
>JAJTHR010000191.1 GCA_021298935.1 Parachlamydia sp.
ATCATAAATTTGACTTGTGATCACCTTCATCTTTAAAAGATCTCTCCTTGTTGATATTCAAAGATATCAACTTCGAAAAGATCTTTTAAATCTGAAGCGCTGACAAGTCAACTTGATGGTTTTATTTTTGGGAAATGGTATTACTCATCTGCTTCTTTTGGCAGAGGTGAGTTTTTAACCAAATGGCTTTCGCCATTAATTTGAAAAGAGAAAAAACTTCAAGTCAGAGATAATGAGGCAACATTTTCTTCTGCTAAAATGCGGCTATTTATCTTCGTTGGACTGGCTGCTCGAAAGTTGATGAATAAACTGGCGAAATGAAGGTGTCTGCCTCAACGCCTCTAGCCACTCATCGTGCAGTAAATCTTCCAAAGGTGGCAGGGCGCCATATTGAAGGGCCCTCTCAAGATAGTGCATGGCCTGTGCAAAATGTTTAGTCAACGAATATAGACCCACCAGCTGGTAATAAGCCTGTGTGTTTCCTAATGAGGCTGCCTGCATGAGGTGGTTTTCCGCTTCCCGATAGAGAATGTAAGATCGCTCAGGTACATGCTCATCGTGAATCAGAAGAGCCAAATTCACAAGGGAAACGCCGCAATCAAGATGGATGCAGTCATCTTCCTGGTCATTATTAAGAAGGATTTGAAAATGCTCAAGCGCTCGTTGATAAGGCTCGACGTCATAAGTGGCCTCGCCTAAATTAGAAAGGGCTAGGGCTAAATTATAGCGGGCCTGCGAAAAATCGGGATCCATGACAAGGACCTGATTTAAAATCTGAACAGCTCTTTCAAAAAACTGAGGCTCTTCCTTTAAATCCCCGAGCAAGTCAAACGCACATCCATAATTATATACCCATTCAAGATCCAAATCTTCCGGTTCTAATTCAAATAAAGGTTGTTTCAAAGCCCTTTCAAACTTCTCAATCGCCTGCTCTAAATAATGGGGCTGCTGGGTCATTTCCCCCATTTTCATTAAAGCGACGCCCCAATCATTCCAAAATTGTGCGATGGCGGCTCCTCCGCACTCAATGACCTTCGAACAGTACTCGACTGCCTTTTCAAAATCGCTTTTCTCATCAAGCAATTCACCCAAAGCAAAATGGGAAAGGGCCAAGCCATACCAAAGAAGGGGATTATTACTTGATAGCGTCACGCCATACTCGAACTTTTCAATTGCCTGCCTGTAGAAAACTTTTTCGTTAAAATATCCTCCAATCTCGTTTAGGCAAGAACCGTAGAGATACCAATCTTCCGCGTTTTCCGGATTTTGCTCGAGGCATTGCACAATTTTATCGCGGGCGGAATAGATGAGGTCTAACCGGTCTTCTTCAGACCCTAAGAACAGCTCTGTCTCTGCCCAGGCAGATAAAATGGGAAGATGGGCTGGATCGAGCTGGTACGCTCGATTAAATTTTTCAAGACTGCTTTCAAGCTTCGTTTTTTGCCTTTTATATTTACCGGCAAGCGCTTCAAGCTGCCCATAGCGAAGCCAGAGCAGGCTTTGAGTTTCATCAAGCTCTAATGCATTATCAAAGCTCTTTTCCGCTTGCTCGCATAGTTGGGGGTCAAAACAGGTTTCGCAAATGGCAAGCAGACAAGAGCCTTGGTTGAACCAACCGCTAAATTCATAAGGATCAAGTTCGATGGCTTTAAAATAAAAGGCAAGGGCGTCGCTGAGCAAGGCAGGTCTTTCAAGTAAATCGGCGAGATCAGACAGGGCGTTTCCATAGTCAATATAAAAAAGAGCTGAGGCACACCCTTTTTCTTCTGCCAGGCGGTATTTTTCAATAGCCATTGAATAGTCATGCGGCTCACCTCCGCTTTTACCGATCAAAGCAAGGCTTAAACCCCATTTCCAATAGAGTTCATCCTGAGGGAAATCAGAGGGAGTTTTTTCAAAAGTTTGCTTTAATTCTTCAAATCGGCTGCATGCCTGTACGAAGTAAGAGGTGTCATTTTCAAGCAGCCCCATTTTAAGCAAGACAAGTCCGTCCGCATACAAGGCATTGGCAAATTGGGGATTTTTTTGAATGGCTTTTTGAAAAGATTGGTGGGCAAAATTTAAACAACGTAAATTATCTGATCGCTTAGAAAAAAGGTTGCCTTGTTCATAGTAAATAGAGGGAGCTCCCCCCCCTACTTGCGCAGCCAGATTAAAGCTGTCAATCACCCGGTTGCTCCCTTCCTCTAATTGCTGGTCCCCCTGCAAAATGAGCAGCTGAACAAACAACGACCGTTCGCTTTCTGCCATTCCACCCCATATTTTGGGGTCTTTGAAAGAATTCAAACGCTCAAAAGACCGGTCTTTTTGAATTTCGGCCAATTCTTTATAAAAGGTCATTGATCCGCCATAACTAGTTTATTGCACCATTATACAAACTTTGTTGTTTTTAAAAAATAAGTAATTTTTAAATCGACTTTGACCCTTTTTTTGGACCCCTCTTCGAGAGAAAAGCAAACTGCGCGTACTCCTTATAATTTGGCAATCGCTTCCTTCATCGCCTGGAGCTCTGTCAAGGGAGCCTGGCAAACGCCATGAAAACAAACATAAAGCGTGGTTTTATCGTCAATGGAAATTTGATCTTTAGTATAAGAAAGAAGCTCTTCCAATTCAACATCTTGCGTCTGCCAAATAATAGCCCGATGGGGGATGAATCGGGAATAAAGCGCATCTTTTAAATCCGGCTCATGGTCTTTATTGCTATTTAGTGCAATGACGATTGTGGGCGAATTTTCATTATAATAGCGTTGTAAGTTCATGATATGATAGGCATAGCCGGGAGGATAATTTTCTATGAATTCTGACGCTGCTTTCAGAATATCTTCACTTTGAGTTAAATAAGCTTCATCGGCTGTGAACAAATAAAGCCTTAATAGGTTTTCGCAATGCACGGCATTGCCTGAGGGCTCGGCCCCATCGGAAAATTGGCATTTTCTTAAAATCAGGTTCTTATCCGTACCGGTCGTTTGGAAAAAAGCCCCTTCTTCTGCTTTAAAATTACTTTTAAGGATTTGCGCCATTTCAATCGCCCATTGGAGCCATTCTGTGCCGGCATTTGCTTCAAATAGGGACAAAATCCCCCTAATCATATAGGCATATTCATCCAGGCCGGCCGGGTGCATCGCTTCCCCTTCTCTCCAACGGCGCAGTAACTGCCCCTCATGCCATAAATGGCGCTTAATAAATCGGGCCGCCTTAGCGGCTGCTTCGAGATACTCTTTTTTATCGAAAGCAAGAGAAGCCTCCGCCAATGAATAAATCATTAAGCCATTCCAGGAACTTAAAATTTTGTCGTCTTTCAGTGGGTGGACCCGTTGCTCCCTTGCCTCGAAAAGCATTTTGCGCTGTCTCTCAAAAAGGGTCTTAAGCTGATCCAAGGGTATTGCATTTGCCGCAGAAAACTCTTCATCTATCAAGGGGGTATGCAGGATGCTCCTCCCATCGAAATTACCGCCTGGTTCGATTGAATAAAACTTACAAAAAAGCTCCCCCTCGACTCCAAGAATTTTCATGACTTCCTGGTATTCCCAAGTATAAAAAAACCCCTCATGCCCCTCTGAATCGGCATCTTCGGCAGAATAAAAGCCCCCCTCAGAATGGGTCATGTCCCTGAGGATATATTTAAAAATTTCCTGCGCGATCTCTTTGTACAAAGGCTTTTTAGTCGCTTGCCAAGCTTCAGTATAGGCTTGCGCTAGAATGGCATTGTCATAAAGCATTTTTTCAAAATGGGGCAAAAACCACTTTTCGTCCACACTGTACCTGGAAAATCCTCCGCCGATGTGATCGTAAATGCCTCCCCGATGCATCATATCCAACGTTCTTTCTGTAAGAAAAAGAGCGCGGCTGTCTTGTGTCAAAATAAAATGGCGCAACAAAAAGCTGTACTGATAACCGATGGGGAATTTAGGAGATCCCTTGATTCCGCCGTAAGCAGCATCGGCCATTTTATAAAGTAAATCGGCGGCATTGATGATTTCCTCATACTCAGGGATTTCCTCACCGGAGACTTGGATGCTTTGAGCAAAGACTTCTACAATCTTTTCAGCCTGCGTTACAATTTTTTCACGATCCTCGCTTGCCCATAACTCACCAATGCGGCTAATCAAATCGGTCAGCCCCATTAAACCATGGTTGCTATAGGCGGGTAGGTAGGTGGCTGCAAAAAAAGGCTGCAATTCGGGTGTTAAAATCACATTCAACGGCCAACCAGCAGAGCCGGCCATCATGCTTTGGGCAAATTCCATGTACAGGCTGTCAACTTCAGGAAGCTCCTCGCGATCTACCTTTATATTGATAAAATGCTCATTCATCATTTGGGCGACGCCCGTATCTTCGAATGATTCCCTTTCCATTACATGGCACCAATGGCAGGTGGCATAACCGATGGAAAGAAAAATGGGCTTGTCGGAGGATTTAGCAGCGTGAAAAGCTTCTTCTCCCCAAGGATACCAGTCTACCGGATTATGGGCATGCTGAAGCAGGTAAGGGGATTTTTCATGGATAAGGCGATTGCTATAAAGCGGACGGTCTGACATGGCTAAAACAACTTTCTGAAAAAAATCATTAACTGAATACTCGAATTCCTATACAATTGAAAGTTTATATATAAGTTTCTCTTAATTATTCATAGAGAAATAAACAACACACATAAAAAACGCTTTTAGCTATGCTAGCACTTGTATTCTTCTTTCTTTTCTCACATGTTATTTCTTTCTTATGTTCGATTCTGGAAGCCGTGCTTCTTTGCTGCACCAACGGCTATGTCAGCGTTTTAAAAAAGAAAAAACCGCGCGCTGGAGAAATCCTTGAAGACTTGAAACGCAGGATCGACCGCCCCCTTGCTGCCATCTTAACATTGAATACTTCCGCCCACACAATTGGCGCGGCAGGAGTGGGTGCTAAGGTAGTGGAAATCTATGGTGACCACTATTTAGCATTGGGTTCGATTATTCTGACATTGACAATGCTCTTTGCCACGGAAATGATCCCTAAAACACTTGGAGCGCTCTATTGGAAGAAGCTTGGCCCTTTCAGCGCCTATTGCATCCAATTTCTTATCTGGATAACCTACCCCTTTGTCATTTCTTTCGAATACATTGCCAAGCTGCTATCAAAGGGAAAGGCGCAGGAAAAAATCACGGAAGAGGAAATCAAGCATATCCTTGAAGAGGGCTCACAGGCCGGCGTCATTCGAGAAGCGGAACATGATATGGTTGAAAGCATTTTCCGCTTAGGAAACCGCCGGGTCGGAATGTTGATGATTCCTCGCATGGATATCGAATGGCTAGACCTGAATCAAAGCACAGAGGCTTTACGCAAACAGGTAGACCTTTCCCCGCACAACCGTTTTCCCGCTTGCGATGGCGAATTGGACGAGGTGCTCGGCCTGGTCACCACCAAAGACATCCTATGTGAAGTTTTGGAAAAAGGGTCTTTCGACCTGAAAACCCTTGTCAAGCCCCCTTTGTTCGTTCCGGAAAACATGCGTGTTGTTCAACTACTTGACCTTTTCAAAAAAACACCCGACCATATTGCCCTTGTCACGGATGAGTATGGAGGGGTGCAAGGGCTGATCACCTTGCACGATGTACTGGAATCCATTGTAGGAGATGTTCCCACCTCCTCCATCTTGCCTGAAACGCAAATTATACAGCGTAAAGACGGCTCCTGGCTGATTGACGGCATGCTGCCGATCGATGAGATGAAAGAGCATTTTGACATTGATGCCCTGCCTGAAGAAGAAAAAGGAACCTACCGCACGCTTGGCGGATTCTGCATGCGGCAAATCGGCAGCATCCCGACTGTCGGGGATACCTTTGTATGGGAAAATTTGCGTTTTAAAATTGTGAAGATGAATGGCCGCCGGGTTGAAAAAGTTTTGGTTTACTTTTTAACTTGATCTTCGTTTGCAAGACTAATTAAATCCCGATTTAACGTAAAAGTCAGAAAGGTCCGCAATACAACTAAAATACCAAGGATACCAAGGGCGTAGTAATCGGGTGCGGTCGTTGTTTCGATCACATCGGCAGCAATAATGAATTCAAGCCCTAAAATAATGGAGCGTCCAAGAGATAGGCGGATGGGATCGAAATTAATAAATTGACGATCCTCAGAAGACCAAATTTTTAGTACAAATTGGCAAAAGGCGGCCAACCCCCCAGCCAAAATAATGATAGCTCCAAAGGCGGCAAGCAATTGTTTAATGCCAACCAAAAGCATTTGAAGCCATGCTAAAGTTTCAAGAGTTGAAAGAGCTTGTGCAACGATTGTCATAATTGTTTTTTATTTTTTAGGTGATTAGATGTCAAATTATTCGATCAGTTGGGACTTAAATTCTTTAAATCTTGAACCCTTCAAAGAGAAGTTAGACAGGCTTCAGGCAGAGGCTAGCGCACTGCAAACTTCAAGCCAGCTCCCGCTTTCTGAAATGATTCTTAAAATTCAGAATTTGGATCTCACCTGCCATTCCTTTGAAAGCTACGTCCTCTCCCGGCTATCTGAAGATGTCAAGAATAATGCCTCCATTGAAGACCATACGCATCTCCTTAAAATTCGCACCTCGATTGAATCGCTTCTATCCCTAATGACGGAGAGTTTAGCTGCCCTGCAAGAAGAAGAGTTCGGCTCCCTTTTAGAAGACCCACGCATGAGAGAGATTGCGTTCTATCTCAATGAAAAAAGAGAGTGGGCTAAGGAGCTGCTCCCCTTCTCAAAGGAAGAATTCATTCAAAAGCTGGGAATGAATGGCTATCAAGGTTGGAATGATCTATATAGCCACCTTACGGGCCGCCTTACAATACCAGTCAATGACAAAGAAGGAGCCGAAAAGCTATCGCTTGGCCGTGCAGAAAATCAATTGTCCAATTCTAACCGCTCGATTAGGCAAGAGATGTTCAAAAATTGGGAAAAAGCCTGGGAACAAAACGAGGAAACTTTTGCTCTTATTCTCAATCACCTGGCTGGATTTCGCTTGGAAACGTACGCTCTTCGGCAATGGGACTCTTTTTTAAAAGAGCCTCTACACGAAAATAGGCTGCAGGAAGAAACGCTTCAAAAAATGTGGAAAGTGGTAGGTAGCCGTAAGGAAAAGCTTAAAGCTTATTTAGCCAAAAAGGCAGCTTGCCTGCAAGTAGAAAAGCCTTCCTGGTTTGATGTAGATGCCTCTCTTTTCAATAAACCTTTCTATATGTCTTACCAGGATGCGGCCGAGTTAATCATCCAGGAATTCAACTCCTTTAGCCCCTCAATGGGGGCATTTGCACAGGAGGCCTTTCAAAAGGGGTGGATTGAAGCGGAAGATCGGGCGGGCAAACGCCCGGGCGGCTATTGTGCCTCTTTTCCGACGCATCAGGAAAGCCGCATTTTTATGACCTACAACGGAACAATGGCCAATGTCTTTACACTTGCCCATGAGCTTGGCCATGCCTATCACAATCACATCGTCGATCCCCTGCCCCGTTTTGCGCAAAATTATAAAATGAATGTGGCCGAAACCGCCTCTACGCTTGCCGAATGCATTATCATCGATGCCCTCATCAGAAAAGCTAAATCAGACGAAGAAAAGAAAATCTTCATTGATTATAAAGTGCATCGTGCAGTTCTTTTTTTAATGAATATCCATGCACGCTTCCTCTTTGAAAAGGCTTTTTATGAAGAAAGAAAAAAGGGGTACGTCCAGGCCTCCCGGCTTAACCAAATCATGGAAGCCTCCCAAAAAGAAGCCTTCGGCGATGGTTTAAGTGAGTGGCATCCCCGTTTCTGGGCAAGCAAGCTCCATTTCTATTATACAGACGTCCCGTTCTACAATTTCCCTTATACCTTTGGCTACCTGTTCAGCTATGGGACCTACCAGGAATTAATAAAGAAAGGCCCCGAACGAGCAGGTATCTATGAAAACTTGCTAAGGGATACTGGACGAATGACGACAGAAGATTTGGCTAAAAAGCATCTAGGCATTCAATTACAAGAATCTGCCTTTTGGGAGAGGACAATTGATAGGATAGATAAAGAAATTAATGAATTATTATGAGGTAAAATTGACATGTGTATCAATGGATGATCAACCAAAACACAAATCCCGGCAATATCGGTATGCCGCTCTTTGTGGATGTGTTCCTCCCAAACCTGCTCATTACCCTTCTTGCCGGCTATTTAGCTACTTTTAAAGTTGAGTAATTTTGAATAAGAGATAAAAATTTTTCTCCATATTTTATCCATTTGATTGGCCCCACTCCATTTATTTTACTGAATTGGAATTGGTCTACAGGTAAGTAGGTAGCCATTTCCTGCAAAGCACGATCGCTGAAAACGACGTAAGGAGGCACTTTTTCCGCTGCCGCCAAGGAGGTGCGCAGCTCCTTCAAAGAGGCATACAGCGTCTCGTCATAATATAAATGCTGCTTGGGCTTAGATTTAACAGTCGTTTTAACCTTGGATGCAGCCTCGAATTTTTTCTTAAAATAAATGGATATTTTATTTTGCAATGCAAAAGAGGTTCGCTCGGTCCATTGAATGATTGGATACTCCCCGTCTGTTCTGACCAAAAGACCCTGCTGAATCAGCGCTTCAATATAATACCGCACTTCATCTGTGGAAAGATCAGCCAGCAGCCCAAAAGTAGAAAGAGCCTGGTAATTTTTTTGCAAAACAGGCTGAGACTGCGATCCTCGCAGCACATCGATGACAAGCCGCATACCCACCTTCTGTTTCAAGCGATAGATACAGGAAAGAATCTTTTGGGCAATCACCGTTCCGTCAAACGCTTCCGCATCTTCCAGGCAATTATCGCACGCGCCGCACTCATCCGCTGCATATACTTCTCCAAAATAACGCAAGAGCTCTTTTTTTCTGCATCCGCATGACGTGCAAAGACGGTAAAGCCTGTCTGTCTTCCTTTTCATCTCTTTTTGGACTAATGGATCGTCTACCTGTTGATTAAAACTTTGGTAGAGGACCAGCTCTTGCGTGGAATAAAGCATCAGGCAATCAGCTGGCAACCCATCCCTACCTGCACGGCCGATCTCCTGGTAATATTGCTCAATGCATTTGGGCATATTCAGGTGCACAATGAAGCGGACGTCAGGTTTATGCACACCCATGCCAAAAGCTACTGTGGCGGCCATGATCCGCACTTCATCATGCAAAAACGCCCGTTGCGAAGCCGACCTTTCATTGTCAGGCAAACCCGCGTGATAGCGTCCGACATTAAAACCAGCCCCATTTAAATCATGAAAGACTTCTTCAACTCCTTTTCGAGTTGATGCATAGATAATGCCTGACTGCCCCTCATGCAGGCTTAAAAAGTCCATTAACTGCTCCCTGCCAGGCTTCCGCACCCGCATCGCTAAATTCAGGTTTGAGCGATTAAAACTCCCTTTAATGAAGGCCGGTTCTTTAAGTTCCAATTGGGCAATCATATCTTTTTCAACTTCTTGCGTAGCAGTCGCTGTCAATGCCATGATCGGCTTATTTGGAAACTTTTTTTTCAAAATGGATAAATTGCGGTAGTCCTGGCGAAAGGAATGACCCCATTGAGAAATGCAATGGGCTTCATCGACGACAAAAAAAGAAATATTGAAGGCAGTCAGCTTTTCAAGAAATTCTGGATCGATCAAACGTTCAGGTGCCAGATAAAGAAGCTTGTAGTCATTGATGCGCCGCATCACTTCTTGCTGCTCCCCTGCATAGAGGCTGCTATTAAGGAAGGCAGCGGAGATTTCATTTTTAAATAAAGAGACCACCTGATCTTGCATAAGGGAAATTAAGGGGGAAATGACAATGGCTGTCCCCTCTGATAATAAAGCCGGCAGTTGATAGCAAAGGGATTTGCCGGCCCCGGTCGGAAGAATAGCCACCACATCGTGCCCTTCAAGTACCTTCTCGATAATTTCCTTTTGATACTCACGGAAACTATTGTAGCCAAAATAGTCTTTAAGACTTTTTTCCAAAGGTTCCAAGGCTTCCCCCTTTATTAATAAGTCCTATGATAATAAAAAGAGAGAAAGTATTGGAGATAAAAATGATCGGCACTCCTGCGTTCGATGATCAACTCATGCGCGCGATGGCGCTTACTTACTATAAGGGCGCCGATATTGGAGAGTGCATTGCCATTGCGGAAAAAATTGAACCGGGAAATAGGCAAAGCTGGCATGAGCAATGGCTTTACCAGGCAGAGCGTCTCAGCTGTTTGGCCGAACAATGGGAGAAGGAAGGATTGAAGCAAAGCAGTGAAGAAGCCTATTTGCGAGCCTCTAACTACTACCGCAGCGCCAGTTTCTTTCTTTACGGCTCGCCCGATAAAGAGACTGCGCTTAAAAATTGCTACGTAAAACATGTCGAAACTTTTGAAAAAGGCATGCGCCCGCTGCGCTTTAAAAAAATAGCGATTCCCTATGAAAAAGCAGACTTAAAGGGATATTTTTTTTCTAAAACGGATGAAGAAAAGCCCGTGGTTATTTTAAATACAGGTTATGATGGCACCTGTCAGGAATGTTTTATGTCCATTGGCTTAAGCGCTCTTGAGAGAGGTTTTCATGTTCTGTGCTTTGACGGGCCTGGCCAGGGGCATGCGCTCATAAAACAATCCCTTCCGTTACGGCCTGATTGGGAGCATGTCATAAAACCCATCATTGACTTCTGCAGCGTATTACCCGCATGCGATCTATCAAAAATTGTTTTAATCGGCCAAAGCTTTGGCGGGTATCTTGCACCGCGCGCGGCTTGCTTTGAAAAACGTCTTGCCGCCCTTATCGCCATTCCTGGGCAGTTTGATGTTTTTTCTATTGCAAAGGGAAAATTAGGGTGACTATTCACCACCTCGCCCCGTTTGCTGCGCAAACGAGGCGAGGTGATAAATGACATATCGTTCGTTAAGTCGCCCTTAAAACCAACCTAGGTGATCCAGCAACTGCTTCTGCCAATGAGTTGATGATGTTCCATCC
>JAJTHR010000175.1 GCA_021298935.1 Parachlamydia sp.
ATCATAAATTTGACTTGTGATCACCTTCATCTTTAAAAGATCTCTCCTTGTTGATATTCAAAGATATCAACTTCGAAAAGATCTTTTAAATCTGAAGCGCTGACAAATCAACTTTATGGTTTTATTTTTGGGAAATGGTATGAGTAATTACTGAGGGTTTTTAAAGATCGACTGAAGGATATTGATCCCTGAACGGTCTTTTGTGAATGTAAAGTAGAGAGTCAGCAAACCGATCCCCAGCTTGGGAAACACAATCCCGAGCAGGCAGCAAAACCCTCCTACCCAAGTATTTTTCCATAGCTTCCATAGGGAAATGGCAGTTTCATTCAATTCCCTATTTTGCAAGAGCAAAATGAAAGCAAAAAAAGTGACGATCAGATTGAGGAGCGTTAAGCCCAATCCAAAAATAGCACAAAAAATGACACCTAAAAAGCAAATGAAACGAAGGGAGTAGGGAGGATTCGCCGTTTGAAAATTTTCAACATGGGGGATTTCTTCGCCTTGATGAGACGTTTTCTTGTTTCGATCATCAATGACAACAAAATCCGGACGTTTGAATTGAACTTCTTCCCCTCGCCCGCCCGCTTGGTCTAAATCTTTATTTAGGTCTGACACTTTATCGTTTAAATTTAATCTTATTAATCCCGTTTAATGCAGCGACGCGGTAGCCCTCTGCATAAGTAGGATAGTTAAACACATGATCGATAAAGTAATCAAGATGTGCGTGAAAACTAATTGCCATTTGCCCGATATGAATCACTTCAGTCGCATTCCGTCCGATCACATGAATGCCTAAGATTTCAAGTGTTTCCGAGTGAAATAAAATTTTGAATAAACCTGTGTTGCTACCTGCAATATGACTGCGGGCTATTTCATAATAATGGGCTCTCCCCACTTCATAATGAAAACCCCACGCTTTTAATTCCTCTTCGGTATAGCCGCAGCTTGAAATTTCAGGGATTGTATAGATACCTACAGGGTAGAAGGTGGGAAAATGATGGGTTTGGGCGCCACAGGCATGCCTGGCGGCAAGCCGTCCCTGTTCCATGCTTGTCGAGGCAAGGCACGGGCCCCCAATGACGTCCCCCACCGCATAAATATGCGGGATGGCGGTTTGAAATAAGGCATTGACCGGAATATATCCCTTCGCATCCACAAAGACGCCTGTATTTTCAAGATGCAAAGCCTCTATATTGGCGACCCGGCCGAGCGCGTAAAGCAGCACATCGGCTTCCAGGTGGGTTCCATCTTTAAATTTGACGTAGGCATGGTTTTCGACCCTCCTGATTTCAACCGGTTCCTTTCTGCCCAAAAATTTAAGGCCGATGTCAGTCAGAGCCGTTTGCAAATGAATGCCTATCTCGGCATCCAGCAATGGAAGCATGTGCTCTTTACGGTCTATCACAGTCACCTCTGTCCCAAGAGCGGCAAAGAAGCTGGCATATTCCGAACCAATAATCCCCCCTCCAAGCACCAGCATGCTTTTCGGAACTTTCCCAATCCCTAAAAGAGTTGTCGAATCCAGTATCACTTCATCGTCGAAGGGAACATCTCTTGGCTGCCTTGGATTGGAACCTGTAGCGATAATGAAGACATCCGCTTTTACCTGATATTTAAGACGGTAATTCTCGTCGACGATAATAATTGTGTGTTGATTTTCAAATCTAGCAGAACCTTGAAGGATTTGAATACCGTTTTTCTTAAACTGCCTGGTGACAATGTTTCTTTCTTCTTTGATGACCGATTTTAAGCGGAAATTCAATTCGTCAATCGTGACATCGGGCAGAACATATTCTTTCCCTTCAAAGTGCCGGTCATGAAATCTGGTGAGATCAACGACGGCTTCCCTAAATGTTTTCGAGGGGATCGTTCCGCTGTAAAGGCAGGCTCCACCAAGATCCGGTTCCTTTTCAATCACTGCGACGTTTTTGCCAAGCTTAGCCGCCTGAATCGCCGCTTTTTGACCAGCCGGGCCCGAACCGATCACCACAATGTCAACTTTTATTTCTTCCATATCCGGTCACTTAAGGGTAAAATGTGTTTATAAATTATGAAATCTTTTAATGCGAGAGTGAGGAACAAAAAGATATCTTTTTTTTTCTCTTTGAGCTAAATCTTAAATTTAACAGTAAGAGAGGGAGAGGTTATGAAAAGATGGCTGGTGGCTGCCAATAGCAGCATTGCGCGCGTTTACAAAATCGAGAAACAACAATCACTTGTTGAAGTCGAACAGCTGGAGCATCCGGAAAGCCGCCTGCACACGCGCGATCTTGTGACTGATAAGCCGGGGCGTGACTTTGAAAGCGTCGGACATGCACGCCACGCATTCGAAAGCTTCCCATCCCCTAAACAACTTGAATTTTCCCAATTTGCCAAAGAGCTGTCCGATTATCTTTCAGCCGCACGACAACGCGGTGAATATGATTGCCTGTATATTGCAGCCAGCCCCACCCTGCTCGGACTCTTGCGTCAATCCCTTGATAATGAAACGGCAAAACTCGTTAAAGGAGAGATTGACAAGGATATGACCCATATGAATACCAATGAAATCATTACCCACGTCCCCTTTATCTTTTAATGACCCAAGATTTTTGGAATGAATGGCGCGAGGGAGGAATACATGTTCGAGACCTTCTACAATTCGAACTTAAATCAGAATTTATCATTCATCCTAAACTCCAACAAAATGTCTACAAACAAGAATTTTTTTTATTTATTCCAAGCCCCCTTCAAATAAACAAGTATACTTATAAAAAAGAGCAGTTTTATTTAGATCAAACCAACTTAATTCGTTATAAAACCCCCCGCATGAGTTTAGAGCGAATAAGGGATTTAAACTATCCTTTTTCTCCCCTGCATCGTTTGGAAGTTTTAATTCAAACAAATGCTTCTCAAAATGAAATAATGGATGAACTGCAGCTCTTCGGAAACATATTCAAAACAGCGATGCGGGAGCGGTTTTTTTATTTGGCTGAAAGCCTTGATCAATCGGCTCTTAGTGAACCCCAAATTTTTAATCCTGTGATTATTGAATTATGCGAACAAATTAATGGGGTCTCTGCTCTCTTTCGTAGCATCCAGGAAAAATATGCTCAAATACTGCATGCTGCCTTAAATCGTCAGTTTCGTTACGCCGATGAATTTATTAGCGATGCGATAGAAAATTATTCCATTGTTTTGCTGCAGCAGCTCCGTTCTTCTTCCACTCAATATGAACAGGCAGATGAGCGCCTTTGCAAACTTTTATTAGTCGAAAAAGAATACCGTAAGAAAAATTTCTTAGAGCCCAAAACATCTCCTGAAGCCCCCTTCTTTAATGAATCCATTCTTTACCGCCAAGGCCTTTTAAACAGATTCATGCTGGAGGCGCTTAAGCTGAACATATTCCGCTGTTCTTTAGAAGAAAAACATGGAAATATCCTTGGAGCTATTGCAGCAGGCATTGCCATGTTTGTCTACATGCTTCTCTTTGTATGGAAAAGTTCAAGCTTTGTGATTAATTCTTTCCCTTTTATTATGCTGGCCGTCATTTTTTATATATTAAAGGACAGGCTCAAAGAGTGGCTGAAAAAAGTTTACTATCAGCAAGCCTACCGCTGGTTTCCCGATTATTCAACAGAGATATGGAGCCCTGATCGACGCGAAATTGGGCGTTTGACAGAAAACTGTGCCCTCATTGAACCCTATCAATTGCCCCCCGGTTTTTTGGATATCCGCAATCATTATTTTCACGAAGAGCTGCAAGCCCTTCATAGACATGAAACAATCCTTCAGTACAAAAAAGAGGTCACTTTATATTCCCAAGCCGAAATACATAAAATGAGCCGCCGTGAATTGACCATGATCTTTCGCCTGAACATCCACTATTTTTTGCAAAAAGCAAGCAATGCCCTTGAACCCTATCTTTCCATTGATACAAGGACTAAAGACATTCATGAAAAGCTGCTGCCTAAGGTGTATCATTTAAATATTATCATTCGAAACAGCTATTTACGGCCTGATTTATCTTTTAAAAGTGAAATAAAGAAATTCCGGGTTGTCATTGATAAAGCGGGGATAAAAAGAGTTGAAGAAATTAAATAAAGAAAAGTTATCCCTCCATCATCAACCCCTTTTGACTCCTCGCTTAAAAGCACTAAACCTTCAAATATCAGACTATTCTTTTGCCAATCTCTATTTATTCAGGGACATCCATCAATATGAAGTGGTTTTCAACAATACTATTTATATTCAAGGATTAACACGTGACGGTGTTCCCTTCATCATGCCAACCGAGGTTCCCACTCAACTAACTCTTCTTAGAGAAATCGTGCCCCCCGAATTTATCCTTTATCCCATCCCGAGCGATTGGCTGGGGATCTTTAAAAGCGAAAAATCAGCCACTAATACCTCTGACAGCGATTATTTGTATGCCAATCACAAATTCGCATTCTATCCCGGCCGAAAGTTAAGTAAAAAAAGAAACCTGGTGAAGCAGCTACTGAACCAGCACACTGTCCAGGCAAGGCCTTTGCTCACTTTAGAGGAAGGCCTTCAAATCCTAGACAAATGGCGCCGGGATCAAGAAAGTGGAGAAGAGGGGGATTACGAGGCATGCAAGGAGGCTTTGGAAAAAAGGGATCAGCTTGGCTTAGATGTCCAAGTGGTTGAAGTAGATGGCCTGGCAAGCGGCTTTACGATTGGAGAATCCCTCAATGACGATTGCTATGCCATTCACTTTTCTAAAGCAGATAAGCACATCAAGGGACTCTACCAATACCTTTACCAGTCATGCGCCCAAACAGGCGCTAAATCCCACTCTTGGATTAACCTCGAACAGGACTTAGGCTCTCCCAGCCTCCATCTGACCAAACATTCCTACCAGCCCAACACGATGGTGGAAAAGCACCGCATCTTTATAACCTGAGCTTGGAATTTATTTGTCTGAGATTCGGGCAAATAAAGAGGTTTATAGGGGAGAAATAATGTAGGCCGTTAAACCTGATAGGGTTATTATTTTGGCAACCTGCAAAACGCTCAGGGGCAGTTGCGTAAAATAACAAAAAGCTGCCGTCCCGCCTATCCAGACAGCCAAAGAAAGAGCCGACAATCCCAAAATAAAGCCCAGCCATCTGTTAGATAAATCGATATACTTGGTCACTTTACTAATCAGCATCACAAGGGTTAAACTAAACGCGTAGACACCCAAACTTGTGCTCAAAGTAGTGCCCGTGTATGCTTGCAGCACACGGCCTTGCAACTGCCCCATCCTTTCACAATGTGGAGTGGCAAAGTTTTTAAGATGATTGATGCAATCGGTTCGGCTAAGCATAGATAGACCTAAAGTAAGATTTTAAAGAAGTCGCTTTAAAAGTGTAATAAGCGCAGGAAGTCCCTAAAATGATTCCGCAACTTTGTACGGGAGAAATAGGCAATTTAAAAACGCTCAGAAAAAGAGTATTGACTGAAAGTGTAACGGAAGTGGCGATTGTAATAAAAAAACAAAAACGAAGCTTTGAATCTTCACGGTTAGAGCGATCATAAGAGCCAAGCACATCGTCAAGAAGCTCAGCTGCAAGGCGGCAAACCCAAAGGCTGAATTCGCAAAAGGCGATATTGACAATGACCAGGCTTGTGGCAGGATGCAGTCTTGCATAACATCCACCTGATTTAAGGACAGTCACTCCCTTTCCTGCCAAAATCCCCATCGATGAAATAATGTCATTTAATTGAGGTTTTATTGAGTCAATCGCAGAGTTTATGTTCATGCCCGCACCTCGCGTTGACTTTTAGCATAGCTAACGCATTGAAGTAAAAACGAAGCAAAACAGCCGGCAAATGCAAAACCTATATAATGGTTTGTTGGCAAATTCGGATTAAAAATATGAATAAAAATTTTATTTGCTGCAAAAAAAGTTCCGGCAAATACATTGATCAAAAATAAATTCTTGCTTCTTTCTCCCAAACGTGTATCCGTCAAACCAATATGAGTAAAAAAACGATCGGCAAAATCTGTTATACGCAAAGAGACAAAAAGAATAACCGTATTGGCTGCAAAAACCGAGGAGGCGGCCCAAACAGGTTCTTGCACAGCTTGCAGTGAAATTTGATAGACTTTATAGCCTTCCTGGATTGCAGCCTTACCAAGCCGTCCCGTCTGCACGCAAAATTGATTATAATAATCTGAAACTGAATCTTTAACTATTTGAGGATCAATCCACATATTTTACCCTTAGACTTTTATTATAAGGGTATATTAATAAACTCCATTAAAAAAAACAACCATATATTATAACTAATCCACAGAGAGGTAAGTTAAAAAAGATGTTTACCAGCAAAAAATAAAAATTTAGAATGGCGGTCATTTTTTTTTAAGAAGGATTTTATGTTTAAAAATTGGTTATTATTGCTTGGTTTCTGTTGTGTTTTTTCTCTGCATGCCGAAAAAAAAATGTACAACCTGCCGCCAGGCCCCATTGATGTTGTCATGGTCACCCATCCAAAAGACAAACATACGGTGGAGGCATGCATTCAAGGAATTCGAGAGAACGGAAAAAATATTCGCCGCGTCGTAATTGTTTCGTCCGAAAACCTGACTGAACAGGCTGAATGGTTTGATGAGAAAAATTTTCCCTTTACCAAAAACGAAGTGGCCTTGACGATCGGTCGAGGAAGCAAGAAAAAAAGCGATCAATTTTTCAACCGGACCAGCCGAGGAGCCGGTTGGTATTACCAGCAGCTCTTAAAGCTTTACTCCCCTTTTGTCATTCCTGGACTTTCAAATAATGTCTTAGTTGTTGATTCAGACGCGATTTTTTTAAATCCCGTTGATTTTATAAATGAACAGGGGGGCGGCCTTTTTTGCGTCAGTTATCTTCAACCCCATGAAGCTTATATTAAGCATGCTGAAAGGCTTGTGCCGGGCTATAAACGGATCCACCCAGAATTCTATAGTGTATGCCACCACATGCTTTTTCAAAAGCCCATTCTTAAAGATTTATTTAGTCTGGTAGAAAGGAAGCACAATAAGCGGTTTTGGATCGCTTTCTGCCACGCTGTCGATATTGAGGGAAAAAAGAAAGGGGCTTCCGAATATGAAATTTACTATAATTTTGCGCTTAGAAACACCGATCAAGTGGCCATCCGCGACTTGATCTGGGTGAATAGCTCTCACTTAGAAGACCTTCCTTATTACAAGCGGGACGGCTATCATTTTGTAGCCTTTCATACCTATATGCGCGGAAAGTGGCCAAGCCCCTACCAGGCGGAAAGGGAGCTAGTTAATTAATCGCAAAGAACGCAAAGTGCAAAAGAAAATCGTCAATTTTCTTTTGCACTGCTCTCTATTGTTTGTGGGCTTGCTCTTCCGCTTCCAGTTGGTTCCAGAGAGCAATAGCATAAGGGCGCAAGTCTTCCCGGAGAGCCGGCACAATATGCTTTAAGTAATGCCCTTTCATTTGCCCCACATGCTCCGTATCCACAAAAGCAATCTTCCCCTCATGCGTAAAGGGCTGATTGCGGGGGAAGGCGTCGCATCCACCTAAAGCGTGCAAAAGAGTACACAACTCGGTTAATACCTCGGCATCCATGTTATAATAAAGCTTGCGTGTCATCCCATCCGGATCACGCCAGTCGCTGTATATATTCATATTGTCAACCACTAAAATATAGCTTGGACCTTCCTTAGAAAAAGAACTGGGAAGCTTATAGAGCCATTTATTTGGAACGACCATGTGTTTGAACTGATATTTATCTATCGTGCGCCGAATAGTCGCAGCTCCTCTGATGCGTTTAATAAAATTATCCAATTGCCTTGACTGAGGCAAAGAGTTATCCGGAAACTTCTTATACAAATACTGGGGAATAGAGGGATAGGCGCCCACCATTAATTTGCGGTGGCCTCTTATCACCGTGAACCCTTCCCCTTCAAAATGGTTTGCCGACTTGAACATATTTGGATTTTTGAAAATGATCTTTAAGTAAGTATGCAGCGGATGATAGGAGGGAAGCAGGAATTGTTGAATTTCTTTTTCCTTCAATTTTGGCGGAGCAGCAGAAAGAAGGAGGGGGGAAGTAAAAATCGCTAACGTTAAAACTAGCCGATAAAAGATTGTCATATGGACCTGCTTTAAAAATATTAAGAAAACAGGTATCTTAGGATGATTTTTTATTTTGCTCAACTGGAATGCATCGATGCGACGAACCCTTTTATTATTTTTCATCTTTTTAGCCTCAATTGCCGATTGCCGGTCGATTCCTCAAGAGGCCCTTCTTCCGGCAAATCATCCATTGCAGAAGAAATTGAATGAACTGATTGATGCGCCTCATTTATTTGACAACGCAAGCCATTGGGCGAGCGCAGGCTTCATCGTCTTGCCCAGAGTCCACCGCTATCTGATGGTGGCGAGGCATCCCGATTGCCAAGGCTACATATTTAAAAAATTTCAGAATGGCATTAAGGATAGCGAGCAGCTGAGTAATTATTTGAAACGAGTTGCAGGGGCAAAGAAGCTGGCGCAATTCATTAGCAAACATCAGCTGCAGCACATCACTGTCCCCCAAAAATGGCTTTATAAACTCCCCAAAAATTTTGGCAAAAATGGCACTCTGCTGATTGCAGAAGAAAAAAAGCTTTGCAGCGATGTCGATGATATTTTGGGTGAAAATGTGCAACGCTATGTGAATATTGATTACGATACGTTGAGGGAGC
>JAJTHR010000322.1 GCA_021298935.1 Parachlamydia sp.
ATCATAAATTTGACTTGTGATCACCTTCATCTTTAAAAGATCTCCCCTTGTTGATATTCAAAGATATCAACTTCGAAAAGATCTTTTAAATCTGAAGCGCTGACAAGCCAACTTTATGGTTTTATTTTTGGGAAATGGTATAAGCCTAATCTATATAATCATGGCAATTGACCCACTAGGAAATAAACGCTTCAGGAATGTAGTGGACGATATCCCGCACCTTCGCCAGAACGTTGCGGCAGCCAATAGCGGAAGAGATTTTGTACATGGTAATGAACAAATCGCTAACCGTATCATACGTATCCTGGCAGAGCTCGCAAACTGCTGTGCCAGCGATTTCCACTGAAAGCCCTACATAAGTCGGTATAGGTATGGAACAGTTCGTTCCTGCATAGGCAACCGCTTTGACGCCAAAAATAATGCTGTTAGCAGCTGCGGAGAGCGTAGCTGCTGTTGCCGTCGCAGCGCATACCGGAATGTTGAAGATGGAATAGAACGTATGGGTGAAGATCTGTTTGAAGGAACGATCTAAGGCTTCGGGATTAATGCGGAAGCTTGCCGTTTTCTGATTGAGCAGAATATGGGGAAACAGGCACTGCCATCTTCCTGTAAAGCCGCTTTCTCTTTCGCAGGCATTCTCGATCCCTTTTTTTAATCGTTCGAAGGCCTTGCAGACTGTCCAACGAACCGCTCGCATGGCCTGGTAGCCGATGTCATAGAGATCGTATGTGATTTCGACAAGAATTTTGAAAATATCTTTAGCTGCGGAAGCCACCCGCTCTGAAAACCAAATAAATCCAGACCCGTATGCAGGCTTCACTCTTCCCAAGGAAATAGCAAAAGTTGCCACTTTTAAACTGCCAATCAGGCCGCCGGAGGCAAGGGCCGCCGCACTGCCTATGCCCACAGCGGCAAAGTTTAACGGCAGGGCAATGACTGTGAGCGGCTTATGCAGCATCCACTTTCCTATATGCTCGAGCGTTTTTGTGGATAACAAATCTTCACTTGGTTTTAAATGAGAGTCATTGTGCAATGCACGTCTATACTGATTGAGATTCGATAGAACAGGAAAATGTGACATTTAGTTAGCTCCTCTTTTCGTTTAATAAAATTTGCCTGGCGCGCATGATATTGGGAAATTTGGGTTCCCACATGTACTCGTCTTGATCAATTGTCCAAAAAATAACACCGCCCAGGCGGTTTTTTTTTGCCAGCTCAGTTTTTTGTTGAATGGTATCCGGATTGTCAAAACTCACCCATGTTTTAGTCGAAAGTTGGGCGCCAAAAACAGTATTTGTAAGGGAATCGGCGCCAAAGATCAACTCTTTTTTGGTGATGCGGTCGGCAATTTCATAGTAGGCCAGCAACCCTTTTTCTTTTGTTGCGGCACCCGCCGGCCCAGCCGTTGTAAAAGGCTTGCCCGGCCCCTTGTTTTCGTCCTCAAGCCCTTCAACACCTGCGTAAGTGCGCCCAAACAGAGGCAAGCCCAGCAAAATTTTTTCCGATGGAATGGTTTGTGAGAGATAGTTTTTTAGCGTTTCTGCAATGTAAAGAGGGCTGCCAGGGCTTGTATCGCGCAGTAGTGGAGCATTGGCGCCAGTGATTTTAGGATCGTTGTAGGGGCCATGATAATCATAGGCCATGATGTTGATCCGATCAGCATGCTGAGCGCAGCTTGCAGCCCACTCAAAATAGGCAGCCGGATTTTCTTTAAATTCTTCCTGAATCGCGTAGGGAATAAAGGGTGGGACCGTGATCGACAGCATCAGAGGGGGAACCGCTTCCTCAAAAGCCTCCTTGCACTCTTTTAAAAAAGTCCTGAAATGTTGAAAATCTTTCTCAGTGCCTCCCCTTTTTGGGTCGCCCGGATATTCCCAATCAATGTCTATTCCATCAAATCCAAAGCGATGGGCATATTGAATGGCAGAATGGATAAATTGCCTGCGGTTGTCCTTTTTTGCGACCATTTGGCTAAAGAGCTTGTGGGTCAGCTGTCCCTCGGCATTCTCCCTATTATTAAAATGCCATCCTCCGACGCTTAAAAATAGCCTCATAGAACCTTTAGAGGCTTTCTTTAATGCAAGCAGGCGGGGAAAAAGGGTGCTTTCATCCGTTTTCATTGTTGGGCGGATTTTATAGTCGCCTGTCAGCCTGGGATTTTCCGGATCGATCGCACGCGTGACATAGCCAAAGGTGGCAAAAGCAAAATAGAGATCGGTGACAAGGGCCGGTTCAATCATCTCCAATTTAAAAGGGGTTCGTCCTTCCACTGCCGGCCTGTATTGCGAATCATTAGCATAATAAGCGGCAATAATCGGAGCCTCTGCAGCTGCTAAGGAAGGCCCTATTAGGCATAAAAGAAAGAATGATTTAAACATACCCATACCTAAAGGAATTTAATTCGACTGAAGATTAAAATGCACGTCTTTCTGATTGAATTCGCAATCGGATCTTTTATAAAGATCGGTTGCAAGGCCAACCCCTCCCACGCCCACTCCGGCAGCAGCTCCAACCAACGTGCCTGCAAACCAAAAAGGAAATATGTACCCGCCTGTTCCGTAGCAAGCCAGCATCATTCCCGTCCCCACAAGTGCCCCTATTCCAGGAGTCATACCATTTCCCAAAAATAAAACCATAAAGTTGACATGTCAGCGCTTCAGATTTAAAAGATCTCTCCTTGTTGATATCTTTGAATATCAACAAGGAGAGATCTTTTAAAGATGAAGGTGATCACAAGTCAAATTTATGATTTTAATTTCGGGAAATGGTATCAGTAAATTGGAAGCCCACCTCGCTGTATGGCGGGATTTTAAACAAACTTGGCTCGGCTGATAGCCTAGCTTCGAGACCATAATCATATGATCAAATCGTTTATCCAGCTCGACCAGCAATGGAGCTGTCCCACACGCATACCCGTCAATGGTCACCTCCGTATCCTGTTGCTGAGCTGTCACCATCACCTCCCTACTCCGTTCTGTCAAAATAGAGCAGCAGCTCGTTAAAAAAATTGAAAAAATCATCATGAGTGAAACTGATTTATATACCATTTCCCAAAAATAAAACCATAAAGTTGGCTTGTCAGCGCTTCAGATTTAAAAGATCTTTTCGAAGTTGATATCTTTGAATATCAACAAGGAGAGATCTTTTAAAGATGAAGGTGATCACAAGTCAAATTTATGA
>JAJTHR010000120.1 GCA_021298935.1 Parachlamydia sp.
ATCATAAATTTGACTTGTGATCACCCTCATCTTTAAAAGATCTCTCCTTGTTGATATTCAAAGATATCAACTTCGAAAAGATCTTTTAAATCTGAAGCGCTGACAAGCCAACTTTATGGTTTTATTTTTGGGAAATGGTATAATTTGCTCGCGATTGCGCATAGGAGGCTGAAGACCCAGCTTCTTCAATAGCCTGGATTGTGAAAAAGGTTAAGTGGGATGGTCTGTCGATTTTAGAAATTCATCGCAGACGCTTAAATGGATCACTTTGAAAAGAGGGGGAAAAGAAAGGCCGGTGGCTTTCCATTGATGCAAGGACGCATGCGAATCAAAAATCACTGCTCCGACATGAGCCAGTCCTTTCATGTTTCTGGCATACAGTTCGGTATCAATTTCGTGAATCCACCAAATGATTTTTTTGCCTAAGTGGGGATATACGGACAAAAAAATTTCAATCCAGGTAGTCCCAAGAGCCGTATTGACGATGATAAAATCAACCATCGCCCCTTTTTCAAAAGAAGCTGATAAGGGAAGGATGGAAAAATCCCCTTTGGCGGCAAATCTTTCCTTTGGCGGCTCGTCTGCCAGAGAAGAAATATAAACCTGGCATCCTGAGCGCTGCATTTCTAGGGCGGTTTCCATTAAGAGAAGCGGGCTTCCTGACAAGGAAAAAATATGCGTAATCAAAAGGAATTTCTGTTTTTCAAGAAATTTTAAGTAGCCCATTTATTTTGATTTTGTTCTCCACACGCGTCTCTCAATGCGTCCGGGAGAGGGATCTTCCGCTCCGCGATCGCGCTGCCCGGTTGTCACATAAATCCATCCTTCATGATGGGCTGCTAAAGAAGTTTTGATCGCATAGGGCAAATGGCCTGCAATTGACCATTGATTTGTTTTTACATCATATTTTTGAATGACATTTGTCAATTTTAAAAGAAATGTTTCGGGATCCTTATAAATTTGACCTCCGATCAACATGAAAGAGGATGGATTGAAAATGACTGAAAATTCATTATGCGAGGAAGGAACCGGCATATCGGCAAGCCTCTCCCATTCGCCTTTTGGATTGGAGAGCCTGAATGTTTCTGAGATAGGTTTCCTGCGTATTTCCATCGCATTCAAAGCAAGCGCAACCAGGCTTTGGTATATAATCGCCTTGCTGGCCACCAAAAATGTATAGCTCGTCATTGAGGATTGCACTTGGAAAATGCATCGCTCCCCTAGGCATCGCTTTTTCTTTACGCCACACCTCTTCCATAGCCTTTCCCTCTTTTACAGCGATGCTCCAATGATCGGTGGAGGGAGTATACCGGTCAGGCAACGCACCGCCCATGACATGCAATCGTCCGCGCCAAAGCTGCATTGCCGCAGCATAGCGAGCCTCAGGAAGAGGCGGAAAGGCATGCCAGCGTTTTTCCTTAATGTCATAAACAAAGGCGTCTCTCACAGCCGGCGCACATTGCGGGCCCACCTGTCCGGAGGCTGCATAGATATACCGCTTCCCGTCTGTCGTCAAAGCGAGATGGCTTTGAGCCATACGTGAGGGCATATTAAATCTCTCAATCCATTTTTGCGCCTTCCTATCAAATACATCGACAAATGAATTGACATGATTTAAATTGGAATACCCTCCAATGACATAAAATTGCTGACCGATTTGCGCTGAGCTGGCGTCATATTTTTCCATGGGGCAGGGGGCTAATGGGTCCCATTTAAAATCATTGGGATAACGCCTGCGATGTTCAAAAGCCATGTAATAATTGTTTGCCCAAAAGGCAAGCTTGTTCAACGGTTTCCATTTTAAGAAGGGGCGTAAGGCTTTTTTTATTTGTTTCATAAAAAAATTTTTCTGGGGTTAAAGAAAAATATTCATATCATAGAACAGCATTTTATTATTAAAATTTTTTTATTAGAAAATAAAGCAGCAAAATTAACAACCTGAATCTCAGGCAAAGAAATCCAAAATAATTCATGCCGTGTTTATGCAAATAATTGGAACAAAGTATGTAGAGCCCAAGTCCTTTTTTGGCTGAACATTAAAAGATTGCCAAATCGTGCAAACTTCAGTTCTTTTGGTTTTAAAACATCAAAAATATGTGTGCCAATGAATCAAAATTTGAAAAGCAAGGTACAAGACTCAAGGTTTATTTTTACCTCTTAATTTAATTCATTGATCCAATTGGCTGTTTTTTCCATCGCATGGTCGTTGAAAACTATTTCCAAATGCTTGACCCCCTGCAGGATTTCTACGCATGGCATCATGGATAGAAATTGAAAAGGGTCATTTGCCTCATCTTCCGAACCAATTAGAACGAGACTTCGATCAGCTACTGCATTCATGTCAGTTTGATAGGGATGGCGCGGATGATAACTGCAATTTAAATTAAAGGAATAAGAAAGGGTCTCCTTGCCATTGCAAAACTCGTTTGGCAAATTAAATTGAATGACAGGCAAATGATTAAATGAGCGAATTCCAAATAAATTTAAAAAGGAAAGGGATAAAATTTTAAGCAAAGAGACTTTTGCCCATCCTCCCGCAGTTCCCTGCCTCATTGAGGGTGCTCTTGGAATTGCAGGGGACAAAAGAACATACCCGTGAATTAAATGTCTATAAGCCCCCCCCGGCAACACGGATGGCAAACCCACCGCCGCTTGAATGGCCGACAAGGATTATTTGTTTATTTTCAAGCTGGAAGTGTTGAATCAGGTCGAATAGAATCGTCTTCAAGCTGGCCAATATAGCTGCAATCCCCTCTTTGCCTTCCTGAAGCGTAATGACCGCGCAGATTGGGCACGTAAACCTGCCCGCAACTATTTAAGCTTAAATAATTGGCAAAACCATGCAGGTATTCCCCATGAGCGCTTGATCCATGCAAAAGAATGATCGCTTTTTCTTTATTTTGGCTCTCATAGAAACGATAGCTTAATGCAGCCCCATCTCTTGCCTGGTACTCGCGTAAAGGAAGAACCTCATTAAAATCAGGGAGCGATTTAAAATCAAAAACTGTTTTCATTATTCAAGATTCCTTTCCATCAGTAATAAGGCTGCCTCGTTGCTCATGATTTGTTCTAAAAATTTATATTGAAATTCTGCTAATTCCCGGTAGTAAAGCGGCTTGGCATGCTCGATAGCAGTATAATGGATTCCAGTCAGGGCGTTTTCACTAAAAACATTTGATAGTATTTAGGGTAAAATACGAGCATATATCTTCAATTATTGGAGGTACTTATGTCTCGTCGCAAAAAAATCGACCCTGGTATTTTAGAAGCATCCGAACAATTTGACGCGC
>JAJTHR010000179.1 GCA_021298935.1 Parachlamydia sp.
AAAGTGAAAGCATGCTATAATATTTATGAGTGATAACAAAATTAAATAGAAAAAATATGAAATCCATCGAAAGACGTGCTCTATATAATCTGCTCCGCATGAATTGGCTGAATGACACGAGCATTCCAATCGAATCCTGGCAGGTGGAAGACTACCGCAAATTACCTTTGCCAAGCCTTTTTGAACGCCTTAAAGATCTTGACATTCATTTGGACCGATCAGGATTTATCGCCTATGCGGATGAATGCGATTCGCCTGAAGATCTGGCCGAGCAATTGGTCGGAGACTGGGAACTTAAAGCCGAACGGGAAGACCGCATCTATCTTATTATTTTTGAACTCTGGCGCCGCTTAATGAGTGAAAAGCCATCCCTTTCAATCATTTGCAATGAATTGGACCTGCAAATTTATTTATACGACAAAGGACAGCTAGAACACCCAAACGGCTTGATTGACGCCCTTTCCAGCTTCCTGGTCCTATTGGAAGATAATGTCGATCAGGGCATTTCAGCTAAAGAAGCTCTTGAACTGATTTCCCCTTATTTTGCCAACGACATTGAAACTTTTCTTTATGATTTTATTTCAGAACAAATCGATGAGGACAACGACCATTACGCGCAGGATCTTTTGGATGATTTTAGCATTTATCTGGAAGGGAACAAATGGTTTAAGCTTTTGCATGCCCGCCTTGCCATGCAAAATAATCACAAGGTGGCAGAAAAAATATTTTCCCAAATCATCGAAGAGAATTTAGGCGAGGGGGACCTTCAATACAATCTTGAGCTGCTCTCTGTTATGGCCGAATTGGGAGACTTCGACATGTTCAAACAAGTGCTGCAGCAAACAGCTGCATTGCTAAAAACAGAAGAAGATTTTCACGACCTCCTTAGCATTTGCGCCGATTTTGCTCAATTTCATGACAAAGACCATGACGCCACGATCCTTCATCAGATACTAACAATACGCTCAAGCCGCCCGTTGGATCAGCCCTTTAATCCATCCGATCCAGACCTCCCAATTCTATTAAAATTTATTTGAAACATCCCCTGTTTAGAATTTTCGAAGCAGCTCACTTTTAAGGATTTAAAATAGCCTTAGAAAGCTGTCTGAGGTGGTAAAATAATATCTGCATCTTGACTAAAAGGAATAAAAAGAAGATAAGTGAGCCCGTTTTACTACAACAGATTGTAATGAAATCCTTCACTTATACAAGATATTGTAGTGCAGAAAATAATTAGGTTTTATCGAGGAGTATTTATGACCAAACCTACAGCGCGGGCAATGGCCACCGCTTTGCGAACTTATCATCGTCCCATTCATGAAGGGGAGACTCAATTGGAAGCTTGGGAGCAAGTGGTGGACCGTGTTATTTCTCACCAGCGCTGGCTTTGGGAACGCGCATTGGGACGCTCCTTGAATGAAGTGCAGGAAGATGAGCTGGAAGAGGTGCGCACCCTCATTGAAGAAAGAAAAATAGCCCCGGCCGGCCGTACTTTATGGCTTGGAGGGACTGAACTGAGCCGCACCCGTGAATCCAGCATGTTCAACTGCTCCTACACACACGTGGAGACTGTATATGATGTCGTCGATGTCCTTTGGCTGCTCTTGCAAGGCTGCGGAGTCGGCTTTAGGCCGATCACCGGTACTTTAAACGGATTTAGACGTCCTTTACAAGATATCCGGGTTATCCGTTCGGGCCGTACGGAAAAAGGGGGCTATCAGCATAATGTGGAAACCTATGATCCCTCCACCTATACCTGGTCGATTAAAGTGGGCGATTCGGCCATTGCCTGGGCCAAGGCTGTCGGAAAACTCGTGGCTGGAAAGTTCCCCGCAAAAACGCTTATTTTGGATTTTAGTGAAATCCGTCCGGCCGGTACCCGTTTGAAAGGATACGGTTGGATTTCCTCCGGCGACGAACAGATCGCCAAGGCCTTTAAAGCGATTGCCAAGATCCTTTCCGATCGTGCCGATCAGCTGCTGACACGCATGGATATTTTAGACATCGTCAACTGGCTTGGTACCATTTTATCCAGCCGCCGTTCGGCGCAAATTGCCTTATTTGAATATGGTCAGCCGGAGTGGGATGATTTTGCCATCGCTAAAAAAGAGTGGTGGTTAAAAGGGAACGCCCACCGTCAGCAATCTAATAACAGTTTATTATTTCGAATGAAGCCTTCCAGGCAAGAACTGGAAAGAGTCTTTCAACTCATGCTCGATTCCGGTGGATCGGAGCCCGGCATTATCAATGCGGCAGAAGCTGAAAGGCGCGCGCCCTGGTTTAAGGGCTGCAACCCCTGCGTTGAAATCCTGCTTGGTAACAAGAGCTTTTGCAACTTGACCGAAGTCAACGTCCTTGCCTTTAAAGGAGATAAAGTTGGCCTAGAAAGGGCTCTTTTCCTCGCCGGCCGGATGAACTACCGTCAAACCATGGTCAACCTGCGCGATGAAATTCTGCAGGAAGCCTGGCATTTGAACAATGACTTCCTTCACCTATGCGGCGTCGGTTTGACAGGAGTGCGTGCCCGTCCGGACCTGACTGCATACGATTATAAAAGGATGAGGAATATCACAGTCAGTGCGGCTTACAGCATGGCGCATGAACTGAATTCCCCCCTCCCCAAAAATGTCACTTGCATAAAGCCAAGCGGCACCATAAGCAAAATCATGGGAACAGATGAGTGGGGCGAAGTGCCTGAGGGTATCCATATGCCTCTTGGGAAGTACGTCTTTAACAATATCACATACTCCAAGCATGACCCCTTGGTCGACAAATTCAGGCAAGCCGGCTATTCTGTCATTGAGAAGCCTTATGAGCCGGAATCAGTGCTTGTCAAGTTCCCTGTGAAGTATGAGAATGTGCCTTTTACGCGCACTACAGTGACCCGTAAAAATGGCGTCATGGAAGAAGTCGAGATTAATCACGATTCCGCCATTTCACAGCTAGAATGGTACAATTTGCTTCAAACGACCTGGTGCGAGCAAAACGTTTCGAACACAGTCTCCTACGATCCTTCAGAAATTCCGGCCATCATTGATTGGCTGATGAAGAATTGGGAAAGCTATGTGGGAGTGTCCTTCCTATTCCGCAATGATCCGACCAAGAATGCGGAAGATTTAGGATATGCCTACTTGCCTCAGGAAGTGGTGACCAAAGATATGTATGAAACCTATCGCTCCAATCTAAAAGAGATCGACTACTCGGGCATCCATATTCGGGATGACGAGTTAGAAGAAGCGTGCTCAACCGGCGCCTGCCCCGTCCGTTAATTTAAGGGGATGCCAATCGGCATCCCTTTTATGTATTCTTTATACCATTTACCGAAATTAAAATCATAAATTTGACTTGTGATCACCTTCATCTTTAAAAGATCTCTCCTTGTTGATATTCAAAGATATCAACTTCGAAAAGATCTTTTAAATCTGAAGCGCTGACAAGTCAACTTTATGGT
>JAJTHR010000284.1 GCA_021298935.1 Parachlamydia sp.
ACCATAAAGTTGACATGTCAGCGCTTCAGATTTAAAAGATCTTTTCGAAGTTGATATCTTTGAATATCAACAAGGAGAGATCTTTTAAAGATGAAGGTGATCACAAGTCAAATTTATGATTTTAATTTCGGGAAATGGTATAAAGGCAAACCAAATGGCTTATTTAGAACTTTGCAAACTGAGAGAATCAATGGTTTGATCGGATTAATTTTTTTCCTCATGTTATGCGGCTGCGTAACATGAGTTATTTAATTAAATTTGGCTATTTAACCATCCGCTTAAAGCGGCAAATTCGTCTGAAAGAAGACTCAGATCTGCAAGGGATCGATCAAAGCTCTGCCATTCATGGAAAAAAATCTCTTTAGCCTTCTCTTCGCCAAGGGCGTTAGCAAGATTGAGCGACCCTTTAGCCAGGTCTTGTTTTCGGTCTCCCAGGTCATCGGCAATTTGAAATGCCATCCCAAAATGAGCCGCGCATTTTTTAACAGCGGGCAGCCGAGAGGGATCCCCTCCGCCAAAAAGCCAGCCAAAAACAAAAGAAATTTCAAATAAAGCCACCGTTTTCAAATGCATGGCTTCCTGGAGAGCCGCCAAGTTTTCTTTTTCGCCATGCAAATCAAGGTACTGCCCCATAGCCGCTCCATAAATTCCGGTATTATGCGCCGCATTTTCAATTGCAAGCGGGCAAATAGAGGGGTTGGCTAGAATCATTGCATTGCGGGCGATAGCCCCGTAGCCGGCAGATATGAGGGCATAGGAGGCAAGCAGGGCGACAGACTCACCATAGCTTATGTGCAAGGCTGGCTTGCTCCGCCTGAAATCATCATTATCCATGCACGGAAGGTCATCCGCTATCAAAGAAGCCGTATGAAAATATTCGATGCTTAATGCAGCAAGGGAGGCGTCCGCCTCTTGCCCCAACGCTTTAGCAATCATCAACACAAGGGCCGAGCGAAACCGCTTTCCGCCATTTAGTAAAGCATAGGCACACGCCTCTTTCAGTTCATTGCCAGGACCAAAAGAAGAAAGATTGTTTTTGATCAAACTTTCCACATGAAGGCGGTAGGACTCTAAAATGGGTGCAAAAGAAGGGCGGGTTACAGGCATGTAGTCATTGTACCTGATACTGCGATCAAGTTCAATATTTTTTGATAGAAAGGCGGGCCTCCGATTTCACAAGCGAGCGGGTGGGAATCCAACCTCCGATGTTTAAGCAAGGGTAGCAACGCACCTCTTTGCCCACTAAAGTGCCCGGATTTAGAACTGAATTACAGCCGATCTGCGCTCCGTCGCCAATAATGGCGCCTAGTTTGCGCAAGTTTGTATCAATTCTTTCTTCTTCGCCATGCACGGTAATGACTTGCTGGTCCAGCCGAAAGTTGGCACATTTTGTCCCGGCCCCCAGGTTGATCCCGTTCCCAAGAATTGAATCTCCCACATAAGCAAAATGGGCGGCATGCGCATTGTCTAAAAAGAGAGAGTTTTTTACTTCAGTATCATGGCCAATGACGCAGCGATCCCCGGTAATCACATGGCCGCGGATATAGGCGCCGTGGCGAATGGTGCAGTGTTTACCAATCCAGCAGGGGCCCTGAATGTAGGCGCCTGGTTCTACAATTGATCCTTCTTCAATTGTAATCAATTCGGGATTGATCAAATAGGCATAAGGGGATATTTCGCCATGCTGTTTTCCAAGCGGCAGTGAAGCAAGGTAGGGGGCAAGTTGAGAAAGAATTTCCCAAGGGAAGGGGTCAGCGAGAAAAAGGTGCGAATGGAAAAAGCGAGCAGTGTCGAAAAAATAGGAAGAACGCATGGCTGGAAGCTGTTTTATTTACCAAAGATTAAGTTTTCCACACCTTTCTTTCAAGAAGAAATAGGATAGATATTTTATATCGTTTTCTTAAGGGGCTGTGGATTTGTTGATAAAAGGCCTCTTTTGTGAGTGAAATCAAGAAGAGATAATTTGTTGATGGGCAGCTGATAAAAAGCCTGTTGTGGACATCTTCTATTTTGGGGAGCTGCCTGTTGACAAAATGATCAACAAGCCAAGAAGCCGTTTTTTAGAAAATATTGCACGTTTCCACAAAATCTATAGAAGAAGAAAAATAATATATAAATTATCTCTTCTTCTTAAGGGGTTGTGGATCTGTTGACAACCTCCCTAAAATTCTCAGCAAAATGGAAGCGTTGATAACAAGTCAATAGTCTTGTTAAAAACCGCCTGGTTGTAAACGAACTGATATTTTTCTCTCACTTATGAACGGATTTTTTGTATAATAATCAGAATGGATCCGAAGCAATGCCCCCATTTTCGTCTTTGTTCTGGCTGCACATCCCAATTGGGGCAAATTCCTCCTGTCTGGAAGGAAGTTGTGCAGGCTTGCGGCTCGTCGCTTAAGCCGGTTTTAACCACCGGCTCATCCACGGGCTGGCGCACCCGCGCCAAGTTGGCTGTTAGAGGGACGGCTCACCATCCGGTTATTGGTTTGTATAAAAAAGGAACGCATGAAGCCGTTTCCATTCCTCAATGCCTTGTTCATCACCCAAGCATTAACCAAGCTGTCCGCTTTGTGGAACATTGGATCAGGCAGCAAGGCATACAGCCCTACAATGAAGAAAGCCATCGCGGCGACTTAAGGTATTTGCAAGCAGTGGTTGAACGGACGACAGGCAGGGTGCAGCTTGCCCTTGTAACGAACGGTCCCGCCTTGTCCCCCTCTTTGATAGATTCTTTATGGCAAGCAGGAGGCACCTCGTTTTGGCACTCGATCTGGCTGAATGAGAATACTCGAAAGACGAATACCATCTTTGGTGAGAAATGGGATTTGGCTGCTGGCGAAGAGTATTTATGGGAAAGCATTCAAGGCATAAAGGTCTGTTTTCAGCCTTTCCATTTTGCACAGGCAAACCTCACTCTTTTTGAAAAGTTGCTTAGTAAAATAGGGGAATGGACACCAGGCGGAGCGGCGATCGTCGAATACTATGCGGGGGTCGGAATGATTGGCCTCACCTTAGCCGCTAAAAGCCGCTCCCTCCTATGCATTGAAGTCAACCCTTATGCAAAAAGTGCCTTTGATTTGTCAAAACGCCAACTTTCCCTGGCTGACCAGGACAAGCTAAGTTATCTAACCGGCCCGGCCGAGGAACATCTTAGCGAATTGACCAATTCAGAGATCGTTATTGTTGATCCTCCACGTAAAGGATTGACTCCCGCTTTTATTAAAGCTCTGTCGCTTCCCCTCCTACAAAAACTCATTTATGTTAGCTGCAGCTGGGACTCCTTTCAGAGGGATTGGGCAGCCCTCGTTGTAAATGGATGGGAGCTTTCAGCCCTGGAAGGATTTGCCTTATTTCCAGGAAGCTGCCATGTCGAACTACTTGCCTTATATAGACCAAAGTAATTCAAAACATATAATAATTATTTCTGATAGTAAGCAAATAATTACATAATTATAATTTATGATTTAAAATTAAATTTTGGTTATGAAATGAATTATATAAGTTTTGAAAATCTAATTTGCGATACAAGTGTTTATCCATCCATTTTTCCTAATATTGATCCTGCAGGCCTGCTTGTCCTTCCTTTGTGCAATAAAAAACTTTACCGATTGTCAAAAAAAAAAGGGGTGCTCCCCTATTTTATAAAAACTATAATTTGTGAAAAAATTTTAAAGAATATTAATGACAATCCCTCACAACTCTCGTCGCTTTTAAATAGGGTATTCTATTTAAAAATGGAACCCTTTGTATTATTAGCTGAATGGCAAAGTAAAATTAACTATTCTCATTCAAAAGTTTTTTTAAATTTAGCTCTGCAAAAAGTAGCTGATCAGCATGTTGATATGTTTAAGAATAGAGACAAATTGATGATCATGGATAAGCAGACTAATCAGGGGAAAAATAACGAACTCATTCGAAACTCCCCGGAATTTCCGAGGTTAAGAAGAGTCGAATTTAATCAGGAATCCACATTAAACAATGCTTTCAAAATAGCCCAATCTTTGCGGGATGTCGGAAAAGATTGTAGTGAAATTTATTCAAAAATAATGGATGAGATCCAGGAAAAGCCGGAGGTTTTAAAGGAGCCTTTTTATTATTTGACAGGCACCGAGCTGATTGGCTGCCTGGGGGTGCCTCTTGTTGAAATCTACTTTTTACTAAAAAAATATTCTTTGCGCGCCTCTTATTTAGCCATCTGTTTAGAAAAGCTTGAAAGGCAATCTGACGATTACCGAAGACTGCTAATTAGGGGAGATATGTTAGTCAATGAGGATTGGATAAAGTCTCCTAATTATAATGAAGAGGTTTATATCTACCTGGCTAAAATTCAACTTCATCTTCAAAATCGAGAAGGAGCTATGAAGTGTCTTAATCTGGCGAAAAAAGAAATTTATAAACTATCTCTCAATCATGCCTATTTTTCTTCTAAGCTGCATGAATATTTATTAAAAGTTATTAAAATTGAAAAAAATAATAAATTTGATTACAAAAAAACGCTTTTAAAATTCAAAATTCATTTTAAAAATTTAATTTCAGATAAAAAAAACGATTTTTTAATTACATTGGCTGAAGCTTACGGAATATATTATCCAAAAAAAATCAGAAAAGTGATTTTCCTAATCGATAAAAATAAACTTGAATATGAAAAATTATTGAAGGTTCTTTCTTTAGAAATGAATTATTCGCCCGATCAAACATCCGCTTTAAGCTATGTTTTAGATCAAATCGACTATAACAAAGTACAGGCGACTGTTCAGGCTATCAAGTGAAATGTTACTAAATAATACTTTGGGTAGCATTAAACTTTTAAGTTCAGCTGCTTGGGCGCTTCCTTGCAAAATTTCAAGTTAAATGCCCCCGCAGTCTAAAGGTAATAAACTGAGTTTTGAGTTTCTCTGCCTGAATTTCAGTCAGATAAATTCAAAATTCAGGTTAATAGGATACAAATTGTGTTTAGCTTACGATCGAGGGCATCTTAGTTACTATTTTTTTTTAGATTTAATAGTTGTTCCAGGCTGCCTGTGTGGGAGTTTTGTGCGGCAATTTGAGATTTGAATTTATCAAGCTCGGCAATTTTATCGCGATAGCGACGAAGTTTGGAAGAGTTGGATTCTGCCATTTTCATTTTTTTAGGAGCTGAGGCGACTTCCACTTCTTCTTCTCTTTTTCTTTTGTTTTTTGATTCATTGATAGAATCTTCCAATTGATTGGATAGGTTGGTTACATTTTGACTCATTTCAATGAGATCGATTGCCAGAACCTCAATGACAGAATTTTTTTCTTCAACGCTATCGCAAACCAGTTGTAATTGTATACTCAATGCACTACTTTCTTCTGACGCACGTTCATAGCAATAGGCGAAATGACTGGCCTTGTTGGCTTCTTCATTACATTTTAATTCACTCAGTTTCAGCTTGTCTTCCAATTCTTCAATTTTTTGAGCCTGCCATCGAATCTGTGTTCTAGCTTGATTGCGAAAGTGTTCGATAGATAAAATAAAAGGGGCTAGTTTTTCTAAAAAAAACAATTTAGAAGAATGGCTTATCTTATCAGTTAAAACAACGTTTTTAAAAAAATTTATAAATTGATATTCATAATTAATTATGGAAGTTGGTTGCATAAGTGTTCCTGCATGTTAATTGATTCATCTACTATAAGCATAAATTATTATAATTGTGTTAAGAGCTTGTAAAGATTAATTTTTTAACAAAATTTATTTTTATAACCCATCGCTGGCTCTACTAGTCTGTTCGGGTTTTCCGCCGCATAGGGATTTGGATTTAAAAAGAGGCGTCCCCTTTCATGTTGTAAGTAAGATCAAGTTGTCTGCTTAAATTTTCTCCTATTAATTTTTTATTATCATAAGGAAAATTTTATGATCACGGTTTTATTAATTACCACCAAACAAAATTTTGATTTCATTTAGCAATAAAGATATATTCTTAATAGATTTAGGCGCCACAAAGATAGTATCATCCCCAGCAATAGTTCCTAGTATTTCAGTATTAGGCTGATTATAATCGAGAATACGAGCGACCATGGAAGCAGAGCCGGGGCTTGTAAAAATAATGACCATGGTTTCATTAGAAAATACGTCGACGATTAGGTCTTTAAGCTGGGTATTCAGCAGCGGAGGTGCCGGTTCTCTCGGCAAAGAGTAGGTGACAAGGCCGTTGACATTCACTTGTTTGACGGCATTAATTTTTCTTAAAAGTCTTGAAATCTTAGATTGATTAACATCAAACCCCAGTTTTTCCATTTCCTTGCAAATTTGTTCTTGGCTTCCGGCCTGTCCGCTTTTTAACAGTTCCCTCAAAGTGTTGGCCAAAGACATTTCGTGATCCATTATATTAACCTATAAAAATGAAATAGGATAAAGCATCTTCCCTTTCAAAAAAAGGGTTTTGCCCAGCTAAGATTTAATACAATAAAATTTAACCTACATTTTTTTAAAGAGAGGTTAACTTTTAATAAAAAATTATTAAGGATGAATATCTAATATAAAACTATTTAAAGACATATATATCAATTCTAGCTTGAAAAAAATGGCTTCTCGTCAGGCTGATATATATTTTTTAGGTTGGAGGCCATCATGGTTGGGTACTAGTAAATGCTCCCATTTTCATAAAATATGGCAAATTTTTTGTTGGTGAAATAAAATTTTACTTGTTAGAAGAGAGAAAACAGGTTGTTGAAATTGAAAAACAAAATTAATTAATTAAAACCATAACTAATACACACCCATTGACCAATAACATGCTTTAATGCAAATGCTCAAATCTTATGCCTAATTATTCAAAAATTTATCATAAGGAATATCTAAGGGAAATTTTAGCTGAACCAGCAAAATTTATTTCAAATATAAAAACAGAAGCTTATTTATTAGAGACAAATGAATTTATTTTTCCAGTTACTATTAACGGAAAAGAATATAGTAATACCTATGGTGGTGTAACATATTGTCTGTAAATTAATAATCAGTGAATGTGTTAATAATTTATTCACTTAATATAAATAAAAAGATCTGAGATCATAGTTTCCTTATAACTAACGATTATAAAAGGAAAAATTTATATGAACTCAGATCAAAATTATTTTAACGAAAAGAAAAGTATTTTAGAACAACTAATTTCAAATGGCTCTCAAAATTTAACCCCTTTATTAGAGATGCTAC
>JAJTHR010000066.1 GCA_021298935.1 Parachlamydia sp.
ATCATAAAGTTGACTTGTGATCACCTTCATCTTTAAAAGATCTCTCCTTGTTGATATTCAAAGATATCAACTTCGAAAAGATCTTTTAAATCTGAAGCGCTGACAAGTCAACTTTATGGTTTTATTTTTGGGAAATGGTATAATATACGCATTAAAAGTAGATAAAGTATGAATTTTCTATTAATGTAGTTTTTTTATTAAAAAAAACTGGGTGTTATAGTGGCTCCAATTTTAATTTCAGACCCTATTTCCCCTTTGTGGAAATGCATTGATAACCGCATCGTTCGTACCCTTAATCGAAAGGTAGATAGTTATTTTCCAGCAACCGCCTTGCTAACCTATGCAGTGGGATCCATTACCTATTCACAGGTTTGGATTTCTATCCTTACAGAAAAAATAATCTCCGAAGCTATTCATGTGCTTAATAACTATTCTCATGTAAAAAATATCCAATCCACTATCCATCCCGATAAAATTAGGGATTTAAAGGGTAAGTTAGAAGAAGAGACAGTAATTCAATAGGAGAAGTATCAATTAGATGTTCAAATGAAAAAGCTCCTGCAAATCGAACGTATTCATCCATTATGTTAACTGCTATCATCCTCAGGAAACCTTGAGAAAACTATCTGATTTGGCTTTGTCCTTTACTCAAATAAGTAATCTTTGTCCCACTTGCAGCCATTCATTGCAAAAACAGGATGGTGTTTACCCCAATTATACTGATGCATTTTAAATTGAGAGAAGAGGTCCAAGGACCTCTTCTCTCAATTGGCTGATCGAGTCGTATTCAGGAAGGGATTTTCTTTTGGTTTCTTAAAGATTGTTTTTTGTGAAATAGCTTCATTGTAAGAGGCATTTGTGATCCACTAGATCGGCGAGAAAGTTTTTGGGGAGAAATTTCTTCAAATAGTTTTTTAAAATCTTTATTTTTTGCCTGGAGTTTTTCAAGTAGAAAAAATCTAATATAAATGTCTGTTGTTGGTGAAATACGATTTTCACCTGACTCCCATTTTAATACAGCGACATGTGTTGCGCCGCAAATTTTACCAAACTCAGTCGTTGTCATTTCCAGATATTTACGTATAAAGCGTAATTCTGCTCCCGTTAAATTAGTCTGCTTATGAATCAAATAATTCAACGCATCTTTTCTAAGTTTATTAAAATCAATATCGATGACCCATTCGCCAAAAGCCTTCCTCAAGGGAGCATTAACAAGAAGAATAGGAAATCCTAAGTCCTCATATAAAAAAGTTTCTATTTTATGGTCTTCCACAATCAGCTCCTAGATATTTGTCACACGTATCACTGTTATTATAATCATTCCATAAGTATCAAAAGTTATAATTACTCTTATATCTGTACTATTAAGAGTTTTACCTCGTATAGCATATTTCCAGGTTAGAAAAGCTTCATCAAAATAAGTTTTGTTAATTTCATGATATCCATTTTTTAAGACATATAATGCATCTTCTAAATCAATTTCTCTTAAATTTTGCCGTTCAATAGCATGTCTGGATTGCACATATTGTCCCTGTTCAATACACGCTAAAATTTTCTTTCTTATTTCTTTAATTTGTGGGGGAAATTTCGCCTTCATTAATGCGAGCTCACAAGTGCCTTTTCTAATTTAGATTGTAATTAAATTACATTTAATTAGCAATGACTATGAGACTTTTGACATCAATATGCGAAATCCATTTTAAAATTAGAAGAAGAGGTCCAAATGGACCTCATCTTCTAATGCATGTTGTAATTGAGGTGGTTAATGATCCAGATTGAGAAGCCAACCACAATGACAATGATGGAAACTGTTGATACGAAGATCCAAAAGTTCCAGGGGACCCCCTTTTCTTTCCACACGTCGATAAAAAAGATCAGTTGCACAAGCGACTGGGTGAGGGCCAACGAAAAGGCGATCAGGAAGGCCGCCTGATTGCTGGTATTGAAAAAATGGGGATTGACAATGATGAAGTAAGCCGCCAAGGTCAAAATCAGGGAGGCAATGAGGCCTGTTACCCGGTAGGTCAATTCATAGTGCATAAGTAAACCTTAAATTAAAATTCCCATTCCATACACAATCGTGAAAATAAAAATCCACACGAAGTCCAAAAAGTGCCAAAAAAGGGACATTCGATGCAGCTGAGATAAACTATGCCCATTCAACGGGCGTATGGCTAACCGCACGAGCATGACGGCTATCCAAAGAAGTCCTGTAGTGATATGCAGCCCGTGCGTCCCCAGAAGTGTAAAGAAAGAGGAGAGGAAAGCGCTGCGCTGCCAATTGGCTCCAATCTCTACAAAATGAGTGAACTCTTTTATTTCTAAAAATAGAAAGGCTGCACCTAACAGAAAGGTGATGATTAACCAACCCATGGCCCAGTTTTTTACATTCCGCTCCGCTGCAAGCATGGCAAGTGAGCAAGTAAAGCTGCTGAAAAGCAGGATCAATGTTTCTGCCAGGACGAAAGGCATTTCGTAAAGCTCTTTTGCCGTCGGCCCGCCATACGTATTGTTACGCAACACAATGTAGCAGGCAAAAAGGCAGGCAAAGATAATCAAGTCGGTCATCAGGTAGACCCAGAAACCGAACGTTTTTGCGTCGCCAGAATCTTTTGTCAAGCTATGCACTGCTTCCATCGTTTATCCTTGGTTGTATTCGCTTTCGATTTTTGCCACTTCGGCCGCCGGCAAGTGATATTCAAAATGCTCGTCGAAGCTTAAGGCAATCAGGCATCCAATCGCGCCGATCATTCCTACAGCAAACAGCCAAACGACGTGCCAGACGATGGCAAAGCCGACAAGGAAGGCAAAGGCCGAAATATAGATCCCCATGCCAGTATTTTTGAAGCATTCAATTTCATGGTAGTGCTGATCGGGCTTCCATCCTTTCTGTTTTAGATCCCAGAAGGGCTCGTGGCTAAGAATGGGAGGAACGACTGCAAAGTTGTAAAAAGGCGGGGGCGAATGGGCCGCCCACTCAAGCGTCCGTCCATTCCAAGGGTCGCCGGTCACCCTGTTTTTATGCCGCTCCCGAATGCTTTTCACGAACATATAGGCTTGGGTGGCAATGCCGCAGCAGATGATTAAAAACCCAATGAATGAGGTGATAAACAAGGGCTGCCATCCGGTTGAAGCAGCATAATGGTCGACCCTTCGGGGTGCTCCCATAAATCCTAGCAGGTAAAGGGGGATGAAGGAGACGAAAAATCCGACATACCAAAACCAGAAGGCCTTTTTATCCAATTCTTCATCCAGTTTAAATCCAAATATTTTGGGAAACCAAAAGGTGGTGCCTGCAAAGATGCCAAAGAGTGCTACACCGACGATCATGGTATGGAAATGGGCGACCAAAAACAGGCTGTTATGCACCTGGAAGTCTCCAGGAGGCGACGCCATAAAGAGTCCCGACATCCCGCCGATCATGAAGATGGTCAGGAATCCAAGGAACCAGTACATAGGGGATGCCAGAACGATATTTCCCTTTGCCATCGTGAGAATCCAGTTGAATACCTGTACTCCCATGGGGATGGCAATAAAAATTGTCATAATGCCAAAAAAGGAATTGACGGTGGGGCCCGCTCCCATGACAAAGAAATGGTGGAGCCAGACAAGGTAGGAAATAAGCGTCACAAGAATAGCAGCCAAGACCATAGAGGCATAGTTGGCAATAGGCTTTTGAGAAAAGGTTGAGACAATTTCAGAAAATAATCCAAAAGCAGGAATGACCAATATATACACTTCAGGATGGCCCCACATCCAAATGAGGTTCCAGTACATCATGGCATTTCCGGCACCGCCGATGGTGAAAAAATGCATGCCAAACGCACGGTCCAGCCAAAGGAGCAGTGTCGCTGCAGTCAGGACAGGAAAGGCGGAGATGATCAGGATCATGGCGCATAAGGAGTTCCACGTAAAAAGAGGCATTTTCATCAGGGTCATGTCGGGAGCGCGTTTTTTGATAATCGTGACAAGAAAATTAATGCCGCCCAGCAAACTTCCGAGTCCGGAAAGTTGCAAGCTCCATAAGAGATAGTCGACCCCGACGCCGGGGTTGAATTCCGCTTCTGAAAAAGGAGCGAGGGCCAGCCAGCCTGTATTGGCAAAATCTCCGCCTATCATAAAGAAGAGATTGATCAGAACCCCGCCTGCAATTGTAAGCCATAAAGCTAATGAGTTAACAAAGGGAAAAGCAAGATCGCGGGCTCCGATTTGCAGGGGAACAATCCAATTCATAATTCCAAAGAAAAACCCCATCGTCACGAAAAAGACCATCAAATCGCCATGCGAAGTAAACACTTGCTGAAAGTGATCGGCGCTTAAGTAGCCAGGGTTATCCGCGGCAATTGATTGCTGCAGCCAGACCATTCCGGAATCCAGCATGCCGCGGAAGAACATGATGGCGGAAAAAATCATATACATGGTGCCGATTTTCTTCGGATCTGTGGTCGTCAGCCAGTCATGCCAAAGCCATCCCCATTGGCTTGTTTTTGTCAAATAGACCGCCATGGCAATGAATAAACAAATAATGAAAAGGGTCCCTCCAATCGTGTACCAGACATGAGGGAGGGATTCTAATGTCAATTTACCAAAAATAAAATCTTTCATAAGACCGGTAGGGGGGGGAACATGTATTTATGGACAATTTCATGATAAAAATCTTTTGGCACCTCGGTATATTGCTTAAAGGACTTGTCAATATAGGGTTTGACAAGTTCTTCATAAGCTTCCTTGGAAAGGTGCAACGGAGAGTGCTTGGCAGCTTCAATCCATTTTTGAAAATCTTCTTTGGAAGTGGATTTGACGAGAAATGTCATATCGGCATAGCCCTCTCCATTGATTTCCGCTTCTCTGCCTGCAAATTCGCCGGGGCCGTCTGCCATGATATGCAGCTGCGTATTCATTCCTGCCATCGAATATATTTGACCGCTTAGCTGGGGAATCCAAAAGGAGTTCATGGGGGCCCCATCGGCAGTCAATCGAAAATGGATAGGCGTTTTTTCCGGAATATAAAAATGATTCAGAGTGGCTATTCCTTGCTCAGGATAGATAAAAAGCCATTTCCAGTTTAAGGCCACCACTTGGATCATCAAAGTTTTTTCTTCACTTTCCAAAGGCTTGTAGGGATTAAGCTGATGCGTTGAGACCCAAGTGACATAACTTAGCAGGGCAACAATAATGGTTGGTAATCCCCATAACACGAGCTGTCCTCTAAGGCCGACTGTGTGGTTGGGTTCATATTCTTCCACGTTCTTATGCAGGCAATATTTCCAGACGACAATAAATAAAAAAATGTAGGTCGGGACAATGATGGCCAGCATGAGAAGAATGTTAGTGGTGAAGACATCGTATATCCCTCGTGAGATGATCCCTTTTGGATGGACCAGGAGAGCATCCTCGCTCGACAGAACCAGCGCACATCCAATTATACCCAGTAAGATGGCAAACAGACCGATAAAAATTTTTTTTAGCATAAATCCAACCTGATAAAAAGAATTTCTCTACCAAATCTCCGATTAAAAAAAAATCTTTTTGTAACGTAGGGAATTTTTATTTGTTGTATTTTAATAATGAATATAAAATAATAATAGAAAAAACTAGGGGTTAGTTTTGCAAGTTAATAATAACTTACTGAAATTTTATTATATTGATCAATATAGAGCAACAGTAGTGGGTCAATCTCGACAAGAATTACTTGCTTGGTGGCTTTCTGTAAAAAACAAGGATCCTTTTACCAAAGTTTTGGTTGATCGAAATGATGACGCACGTAATACTTTTACCATGCAGGTAGGTTTAGGCTACCAAAACGATGGAATTAAAATTTTAGATATATTTAAAGAAGCATTAATTATTTGTGAAAACAAACCTCCAAAAAATCCTGGCTCATCACGCAAATGAGTACCTGCCAGAGGAAGAAGGGGATAAACACCTAGTTTAGATTAGTTGAAAAAAAGTGAAGCAGACATTTATTAATTCTCTTCGATTAAAAGGAGATTAAATATGCCTGCTTCAATGCTATA
>JAJTHR010000264.1 GCA_021298935.1 Parachlamydia sp.
AAAAAATTTATAAAGGGTTTGTTTTTTTACATTCCTGAAGGCGTTTTTATCCTAAATTTAGAATTACTAAACCAATTGGATTTACTTCACTTCCAACCAAAAAGCGCTTCAAAGGAAACACTACCCACCCGCTACTTCCATATTGTCGAATCCAGTGAAAAAATCACTCTTTTGAATGATGATTTCATTGTTTGGATCATTCCCGATCGTCTAGATAAGGCGCCTGTGACATATATCCTGATTGCCCTTAATAAAAAAGATCACGAGCCCAAACTGGAAGCTACATTCATTGCTTCTGGCATTTACAATTCATCTAAAATTGTTTTAAGAGTCCTTGAAAAATTCCTCATTGAAATTCATGAAAATGAAAACCTTATGGCAAAATTTAATAAATATTAGTCCCATCCATTAGTAATGTAATCGACAATTTTTTCTGCCATTTGCTGATGCAAAGGATGCAAAGCGGCGTCATAAGCAGCATCTCTGTCATTCAGTTGACCCAAAGAAAAAATATTCATGGCATGAATGCTTGAATAAAACTCATGGTCAAAATCGAGGTCGTTTTTAATACGTACAGGCCCTAAAAGGATGGCTCCCTTACAATCCTTTAATTCAATTTCAGCAGTTAAGAGAAATCGTGTTTCTGTAGGAATAGTCGCTTTTTTTAATTTACCACATTTTTTGCGGTCATAGCGGAAACCAATATTTTCATCTTCCAATGTAATAATGCGAACAATTAAAACAAGGTCGGACGGCCCGTTGACGTAATGAAGCCCTGCCTGGCTCATTTTTTTAATCAAAAGGGCTGTGAAGTCCCCTGTATGGTCCCCTTCAATAAAAGGAACGGCAATCGTTCGATGATTTAAAAAAGCGTCTTCGCTGCCTAAGTGGTATTGACATCCTTCAAAAATTAAAGAAGTGAAAAATAAAAGGAGGCAGCGAAGAATAAGGCTAGTGATGGGAGTGCCTTTTTTCTTGAGTCTGACGCTTCTTTAAGAGGCTATAATGGAGGTAATAGGGCACCGGTGTTTCCTCTTTTTCTTCCATATAAACGGGTATTTCGATTGGCTGAGATTGCATGTAGCCATTCCCACCCCAAGATTCTTCTTGCGCTAAGGAGGGATTATAGCCATCAGTTTGATAAGGATAGGCAACTGGCTCTTGCGGCATCTGTTCCATTCCATTACCTTCTTCAGATTGAAAAAGGATTAACTGCTGGTCATTATTCTCCGAAAAGTCGGTCATGTTCAACCCTTCAAAGCCAGGCGAAGGCGCATCTTCTGAGGTCTCCTGTTCTATAGTCATGCAAGAGCGGTCTTCTTCCGGCTCAACTAAACGGCCGAGCGATCGGAGGCGTCCTTTGCAATAGCGAGCGACAGACGTATCGGGAAATTCATTCATTGAACTTTCGTAGTAAATGACAGCGGCTTCCGGTTGACCGACCCGTTCGTAGAAACAACCCACATCGCAAAGCCCTTTGGCATACATTTCCTTCATGCGGCATACATAGCCTTCAGCTAAAGAAATGCGTTCATCGCGTGGAAAGTCCTCTTCAAATTTGCGCACATTCAATTCTGCCAAAGCAAGCAGGTCAGGATTTTGGAATTCGTACAAACTTTGCTGGCAGTAGGATTCCGCGATGTTCAAATAGAAACTGGGCGTCAATTCATGCCGCGGAAAACGGCGGATCAATATTTGATAGGTGTCAATCGCTTCATGAAAATCCCCCATTTTTTGCAATAACTGCCCTTTTGCATACAAAGCGGATAGCGTCAGTTCATGATTGGGCAAGGCAATGGCCACTTCATCGTAAATTGTCAGAGCGAGCGTTTCACCAGGCAGCCATTTGGGGAAATAGCGGTAAGTGAGCGGCCGTCTGCGTTTTCCCAATCGAAAATGCTCCGCAATGCAAAATTTATAGTAGACGGCATCCTCAAAATAAGGAGGCTCAACAGAGGCTGTCAAGTAATTAGAAAAGGCTTTATTTGCAAAATCAAATTCATTTTTTTGAAAGTAGCAAATCCCTAAAAAATAGTAAGCTTCAGCTGCTTCGGTGGAGTGAGGGAAAAAGTGGATCACTTTTTCAAATTCATCCATGGCCGAACGCCAGTTTTCCTGGTTGAAAAAGCGGCAGCCTCGGTTGTAATGGGTGGTTAAATACTGTTCAGCGTCAGCCTGCGAACTGAAAGGTTTTTTTTTGGCAGCTTCCACGTTCATTTGGGATGCAAAAAGGAAAAACAGGGAAAAAAGAAGGATGCGATACATGGGTTTTACTCTCTTACAAATGGTTTTAAAGTGTAGAGAGACTCCCTCTTCCTGTCAAGAGGCAACTTCCAAAACAGACTCGATCTGTTTGACTTTCTCAATGAACGCCTGATCGCCGCTCACCGTCCATTTTGGATCGATCTGGAGGACGGCCAAATTTTGCGCCTCATGATAAAAATGCACTTCGATCGGATTGGCTCCATAATGCTCCTCGATTGCCTGTTTTAATTTGACAATATGGCTCAGCCGGGCTGCATTGGCATTCAACCGAATGGATAGAGTTTTCATTGGAGGGTTTTCCTTTTGAGGTTTTTCTGTTTTCGGCTTATCCGCCACTCCTTTGTTTTTTGCGGCGGAATATCTTTGAGTCTGATGCTTGGCTTTGTCATAAGCTTTGTCGCATTCTTCGATCATTTCTTCATTCGCTTTAGTCAAATCGTCCACCCACTTGCATGAGAGAGAAAGCGCTTCTTCTTTTTTTTCTGCCTGCAAAACAGCATAGAGAAGCTGGTTCTCTTGGCATAGATGGCTTTTTTCTTCGTAGAGATCAGGCCAAACCGGAAGCTCTAGCCTTTCCATGCCATCGCTGATCATTAAAATGGCAAATTTCTTCTGCGATTTGGACGCGATTCGAATTTGTACCGATTCGACAATGAAAGCCGAGCGAAAAATTTCGCTGCTTGTCGGATTCATGCGGCTTAAAGGGACACACGAAAGGCGCTGCAAAATGTCTTTAAATTCATCCATCGGATGCCCAGTCAGGAAGAAGCCGAGCAGCTCCTTTTCTTTTCGCAAGATGGCCTGGCGTGCAGTCGGCTGCCGGACGCTTGGGGGGGTATTGAAATGCGATTCGTTAGTATCGCCTAATTTGGAAAACAGGGAAAGGATCCCCATTGCCTCTTCTTTTTGCTCTTTTGAAACCACTTCATAGATCGGGTCGATGCTAAGCACAAGGGCATCGCGCGTCCAGCCGGTGAAATCGAAACATCCCGCTCCAACCAGCCCCTCAATGGCTTTCTTTCCCACTTTTTTGGTATCGATGCGCTTAAAAAAGTCATAAAATGTTTTGTAGGGGCCTCTTTTTTTTCTTTCCTGAATGATCGCTTCCACGACTCCTTTTCCGTTCCCCTTAATTCCCGTCCTGGCAACACGGATGCCATGCCTAGTCGCCTTAAAA
>JAJTHR010000190.1 GCA_021298935.1 Parachlamydia sp.
AAAATATTTTTTAAAATTTGCTTCAATAATAGAGAATAGTTCTTGAGACTGAGCTTTTTTTAAACAATCAGCTGTAGGACATGTGCGCAAAAAGGGGCATCGTTTAGAAAATGATTGGCCATAGGGGCAGCTTCCCTGAAAAGAGAAGTGGGTGTTTTGAGGAGGTCGATATTTTTTGGCTGAAGAGGGGCCGAAACAGCTAAAGGTAGGGGTTTTGGTTGTTCCGGCCAAATGCAGCGGAAGGGAATCCATTGCAAGGATAAAATCCATTTCATTCATTATGTTTTGTAAAACAGGGAAGGAGTAGCGCTCAGCCACGACTGAAGAGCTAGGGAAAATTTGGGCGAATTTCAATGCTTCAGCTTTTTCTTGCTGTGTACCCCAAATAAAAATAAAGCAAACTTTAAATTGCGCCTGAATCAATTTTAGCAAATCCTGCATGGTTTGATGGGAAAGCTGCTTATTTTTCCACATGGCGCCTGGACAGACCATTACTTTGGGTCCATTTTGAAGATAGGGATGTTGTAGAAGAGATTGAATAATAGTGCTTTCTTCATTGGTGATTGTCAATTTGATTGTATGTGAAAAATCAAACGGCTTTGAAAAGTAAGATTGAGCTAAAAAAAGATAATCTGCGCGAATATTCTTTTTAAGGGGGGGGTCCAACCGGCGGTGAGTGGCAAGCAGATTCGGCCATTCAGACACGCTATTTTTTCCAAACCCTATTTTTAACGAACTTTTTGCCATAGAGGTAAAGCAGGCCGACTTTGTGTTTCCTTGCAAATCAAATACGATATCATAGATTTTTGATCGAATCCTTCTTCTCGTTTGATCAATCTGCCGCCAGGTTTCAATTTTAAATAGCCTTGAGCGCCATTTTTTTGTCCGGATAGGGATGGCGGCTGCAATATGAGGATGGGCACGTACAAGTGCAATAAAAGGCTCTTCTACAATCCAATCGATTTCTGCCAGGGGATCATTTTGTTTAATGTATTCAACAACCGGAAAGGCTTGAATGATATCGCCAAGCGAGGAGGTTTTCACAATCAGATATTTCACGTCAGATGCAATTCCTGTTTGGCTTTTTTGAAATCGTCGGGTAAGGGAGCTGAAAAACTTAAAAACTTCTTGGAAAAAGGATGGTGGAAGGCAATTGTTTCGGCATGAAGAAGAATCCGCCCCGCTTCATAGGGGCAGCTAAATTGAGAGCCGTATTGATGGTCTCCAAGAATAGGGTGGCCTATCCCTGCCAAATGGACTCGAATTTGATGGGTACGCCCCGTCTTGGGAAAGCAGCCAAGCAGGGAGGCTTTCTTTCCGAGCGCCAAACAGTTCCATTCCGTACAAGCATAGACCCCCATCGATGGAGCAACTTCTCCCCAAATGGACTGCCCTTCATAGGTCCGCACTTTGCCTAAATGGTTTTCTATCACTCCCTTCGGCTTCTTAACAACCCTATCCACAATTGCCTGGTAACTCTTTTTTATTTCATAGGATTGGAACTGTTCGATTAAAAGCGTAACCATATCTGGGTCTTTACTTAGTAGCAAGACGCCTGTTGTCTGGCGATCTAAACGGTGAACTAAAGTAAGATGGGGGAAATGAGGCTTCAATACCTGAATAATTCCTTGGGGGTCGCAACGTAACCCCGCCGGTTTATTATACACAAGGAGGGAGTCATCCTCATACAGAACTCTCCCCGGTTCAAAGTTAAAGTGGGGAGGGATGATTGATTGAGGGATTGAAAAGAAGATGTGATCTCCAAGACCCACAAGAGTAGAGGCAAAACGCTCGACCCTGCCATTCACCTTGGCACCATTTTGCTCAATGAGCCTTTTGATGTGTTTGGCAGAATAAGAGGGGTCAAGATGGTTTTTTAAGAATGCGACTAGTTTCAGGCCTGATTCATGCGAAAGAACAATCCATTCCATCAAAGGGCTGTAAATTGATTAAGAAAGCGCAGATCATTTTCAGTAAAGAGGCGGATATCCTGAATGCCGCGCAGCATCATGACTAAACGCTCCACCCCCATTCCCCAGGCAAATCCGCTGTATTCTTCGGGATCAATGCCTCCATTTTTCAACACTTCGGGGTGAACCATGCCAGCCCCTGCAATCTCCACCCAGCCGGTTTGCTTGCAAAGAGTGCATCCTTTACCCTGGCAAACTAAGCAGCTAATGTCCACTTCCATTCCCGGCTCTACGAAAGGAAAATAACTGGGTCGGTACCTCGTTTCTATGTCTCGGCTAAAGAGCTTTTTTAAGAATTCATCCATGGTCGATAACAGGTCGGAAAAAGTGACGTGCTTGTCAATATAAAGGGCTTCAACCTGGTGGAAGAAGACATGCGAGCGGGCGGTAATGGTTTCGTTGCGGTATACTTTTCCAGGAGCAATGATGCGGATAGGAGGTTTATTGACCTCCATGACCCTTGCCTGAATATTGGAGGTATGTGTTCTAAGCAGGGTATTGGGTGAAATATAAAAAGTGTCCTGCATATCTCTTGCAGGGTGCTCTGGGGGAAAATTGAGGACTTCAAAATTGTAATAATCTGAATCGATGTCCGGGCCATATTGGACAGAAAAGCCCATCCCTTCAAGCAAAGAGACAATTTTATCCATTGCCTGAGTCAATGGATGCTTGTGTCCGACAAAGTGTTTGCGTCCTGGGAGCGTAATGTCCAGGGTTTCTTCTGCCAACTGCCTGATTTCTTCTCGTGCAAGAAAGCGTGCGGCCAATTCATCGCAGGTTTCTGTCATGAAGACCTTCAAATCATTAATCGACTTTCCGGCAAGCGGTTTTTGATCGGGCTCGACGTCTTTAAGTAGGCGCATTAGATTTTGCACCGGACCTTTTTTCCCTAAGTACCTAACTTTTACTTCTTCAAGATCCGTGGTAGAATTGGTGTTTTCTAAATCTTTTAAAAACTGTTCGCGTATGTCATTAATCGATTGTTGCATGATTGGTCTCCGTTGAGAAGAAAGAAGATGAAAGGCGCAATTGACCTTGCGCCTTTCAAAGGATTTTTTATGCTAAAGCTTGCTTGGCAAATCCCACAACGGCTGCAAAACCGTTAGGATCGCGAATTGCCATATCAGCAAGGACTTTTCGATCGAGTTCACATCGCGCTTTTTTTAATCCATAGATAAATTTGCTGTAAGAAATCCCATTGATTCTTGCGGCAGCATTTAGGCGCATAATCCATAGGCTTCTAAAATTACGCTTCTTTTGCTTCCGGTGGGCATAATTATATGCCAACGCGCGCATCACAGCTCCGCTAGTTAAACGCAAGTGGTTTTTTCGGTCGCCGACAAACCCTTTGGCTAACTTAAACAATCTTTTTTTGCGACGATGAGAAGCTACAGCATTGGTTGCTCTAACCATAGCTTAGGTCTCCCTTTATTAATTTACCGCTTAATGCGGCTTACTTTAATTGACTCAAACCATTGTTTAAGTCTTGAATTTTTAACTGAGAGAATTCTCTCAGCGTTTATTTATAAACACATCAATCGTTTGTAAGTCTTCAAATGACCGTCATCGATCATCATCGGCTGACGCAATTGACGTTTACGCTTAGGTGACTTACCGGTCAATTTGTGTCGTTTGCCCGGGCGACTTGCCTTAAGCTTGCCAGTTGCTGTCACGCGAAATTTGGACGCAACAGACTTGCGAGTTTTCATTTTAGGCACGTGATTTCTCCTAAATTTAACGATTCTGCGAGGGAGCTTCTTTGTCGATAGCCTTATTCTCGGCCGCGCCACTTGATTTAACTCCCTCTTTCTTTTTTTTAGCTCCTGGTGCTAGTACAACTAGCAGCATTCGCCCCATCATTTTCGGGGGAGATTCCGCAGTTGCTACATCTTCTAGGGTCTGACATAATTCCCTTACGATCTTCTCACCATACTCAGTATGCATCATCTCTCTTCCACGGTAAGTACAGGTGATTTTCACCTTATTACCGGCGACGAGAAAGTCTCTTGCATGTCTAGCTTTAGTTTGAAGGTCATGTTCATCGATATTCGGTTTAAGCTTGATTTCTTTAACCTTAATCTGATGCTGTGCCTTCTTATTTTCTTTATCGCGCTTGCTTTGATCATAACGGAATTTTCCAAAATTCATGATCTTGCAAACGGGAGGAACAGATCCAGGGACAATTTCCACCAAATCTAATCCTTGCTCTTCTGCCATGGCTAGTGCTTCATAGATGGCAATAATTCCCACCTGCTCTCCGGCACTTCCAATGACACGAACCTTTGGAGCGCGTATTTCTCGATTAACTTTTAAGCTAATTTGAATTCTCCTTTCCTAATTTTAATGCCTGCATCCTTCAAATGGATTGTTGGGCAAGCACTCTCTGATCGAATTAAATCAAAAAAATCATTCAATTTTATTTCTTTGCTTTTCCCAGGAAGCTTAGCCGATCTCAATGTAATCGTTTGCCTTCTCATTTCCTGCTCACCCACAAGAATAAGATAAGGGATCTTTTCTTTTTCCGCCCAATGAATTTTTTCGCTCAATTTTATCTCACGCTTCTCCTGAGAGGCTCTAATTCCTTGCTGGCTACACGCCTTTTCTATTTCTTGCACATACCCTTCAACAGCCTCGCCGACTTTTAGGATGCGTACTTGTTCCGGCGCAAGCCATAGAGGAAGATTTCCCTCAAAGCGCTCGATAAGCAAAGCAATCAAACGATCGAACGAGAGAACTGCCCGCTGAATGACCAATCGACCTTTTTCTAATCTTGCTTTCCCTTGCGTGACGACCACAATGGATGAGAGGGGCCAGGAACGACCCAACTCGTCATACACGCAAAGCTCAATTCCAGGACCGGCTAAATCTTCTTTCACAAGAAGGTCTTCCTTCAAAGGGTAATGCAACGAAATTTTTTCTAAAACTTGCTGCAATCCTTCCAAGATTTTACTCTCTTGCCTTCCGAACATGCTTTTTTGCCTTGAGGCAATGACTTGCCAATGCGCCTCAAAACCAAAGATTTTAATGATTTCTTCAAAGAAAAGCAAGGAAGAAATAACTTCATTATCAAGTTCTTCGTTAAAACAGCAGGTGGAGGTAAAGTCGCCAGTGCTCACCTGAAGGGTAAGCAACCCCTCAGCTTCTCCCTCAGTCATGCTAAAAAATGAGCTCCATTCAAAAAGGCGGCGGGCATGAAATTTTTCAATATAACTTTTATGCTGAATAAGAGGAGAAGGACTTAAAAAGTAATCATCCTGGGAGCCTAAAATGGAAGGGGAGGAAATTTTCTGATGGGGAGAAAAAGTTTCAATTTCACTAATTAACCAGTTCTTTAAAAAATTTCTTAATGCCTCCCCCCTTGGATGCCAGTAACATTGCAACTGACTCACCGACCAATCAAAACTCAATAAATTAAGCTCAACGCCTAGCAGAAGATGGTTTTTCTTTTTATAACTTTCACGGGATTTTATGAATTTTTTTAATGTTTGATTCTCTGCAAAGGCTGTTCCTATGATGCGGGTTTTGCCCTCATCTTGCTCAAATTTAAGCAGCTTGATCACTCCCACTTCTTCGGTCGTTTGAAGCTCCTCCGCCTGACAAATCCCGTAATGTTTTTTTATTTGAACAAGCTCAATTAACCCCTCGTCTCCAATACATTCGCATAATTCGGGCTGACCGTAATGCATCAATAGACTTTTAGCATTCTGGCAGGTCATTTCAAAATACTTAATCGCTGCCTCTTCTTTAGCAAGCGAGAGTAAGTTAGTTTCGATCAAGAAAATGAGCGTCTCGTCGATGGGTTGTTCAAAATAAAAATCGTAATAAAATCCGTAAGATAGAAGGCCGCCTCCGCCCAAATGGACTGAAGGAAATAACTCTAATACCGTACAGGCAAGCATTTCAGCGGAGATACGCCTAAGGCTAAGTAGATCATCTGAATGGAGTAAAGGCATAATTAAAATCTGGAAGAATTGAAAAAGGATGAGATATAGCTGACTCGAACAGCTGACCTCCACGATGTCAACGTGGCGCTCTAACCAACTGAGCTAATATCTCATGAAAGAGTAATAATCCTACCAAAATGTTGTTTTTAAGACAAGCTTTGTTTTTTTGAAATAAGTATCAGGTTTTTTTGCCCTGGAAAAAAGCCTGGATAGCGGCAACATTTTTTGCCGATATCCCCCTCACCACCCTTATTTCTTCTTCTGTTGCAATCTGAAGCTTTTTAATGCTTCCAAAATAGGTTAAAAGTGCTTTTCGTTTGGCAGGGCCAATGCCTGGGATGTCGTCAATTACGCTACCGACCGTTTTTTTTGAACGCCTCTTTCGATGGAAGGAAATCGCCACCCGGTGAGCTTCGTCACGAATCTTTTGAAGCAAAAAAAGAACAGGGGAATTGACTTTAAAAATTATAGGATCTTTGCGATTGGGTAGGAATACTTGCTCAAGCGTCATTCCCTTATCATGCCTCCCCTGCTCTTTAGCCAGGCCGATTACATCCACACCTATAATATTTAATTCATCAAATACCCTGAGAGCCATATTTAACTGTCCCTTCCCCCCATCAACAATCACAAGATCGGGCAAATCCGCTTCCTCTTTCGCCCTCCTGTATCGACGTGTTAGCACTTCATGCATAGCCGCATAATCGTCGGGTTTGGTCCCGGCTTTTAGCCTGAAAAGGCGGTAACGCTTGCTGTCCTTGACACCATTGGTAAAGGCGACAAGGGAGGAGACGGCTTCGCTGCCGGCAATATTTGAATTATCCAGGCATTCAATACGGGATGGGAAGCGGTGCAAATGCAGCTTTTCTTTCATTTCAAGCAACGTTTTTTCCCTTAAAGCCGCCTCATCTCTTTTTGATTTAAAAAATGCCTCGGCATTGGTTTGCGCCATGTCGAGCAAAACTTTTTTCTCTCCCCTGCTTGGGGCAACAATTTTAATTTTACGTCCCTGGCGGGTCGATAAAATGTCTTCAATCGAACCTTCTTCCGTCATTTTCATGGGAATTAAAATTTCAGGGGGCACTTCTTGGGCTTCGTAATTTTGCATGAGAAAAGAAGCAATCAAGTCATGGTCTTCCTCAGCAATATTTGTGAATTCAAACGGTTTGGAACCGATCAAGCGGCCGCCCCTAAAAAAGAGCAATGCGACCACGGCATCATTCCCATGCCGATAAAGGCCTATTACATCAGCATCTGTGCCAAGAGGACGATCCACATGCTGGGCTTCAATCGTTTTTTCAATGTAGCGGATCGTTTTGAGGATCTGCTCTGCTTTTTCAAACTCCATCCTTTCGGAGCGCCATTCTAATTCGTCATAAAGGTCTTTCAGAACTTCTTTGTCCTGCCCCTTTAAAAATTTAATCGTCCGATTCAAATGATGTTTGTATTCATCCTCTGTGCATTCATTAGTGCAGGGGCCTGCACACCGTTTCATTTGAAAAAGAAGGCAGGGTCGCACACGGCGAGCCATTTCCTGATCTGAACATTGTCTTAAAGGAAAAAGGCGGTTTAAAAGCTCTAATGTCTGTCTGGCTGCCTGGGCGCTCGTATAAGGACCGAAGTAAAGCCCGTCTGGCTCTGGGGCTCCTTTGTAGCGAACGATCTTAACCGCCGGCCATTTATCCTTATTTGAAATTTTAAGGGCAATGTAGCTTTTATCGTCTTTTAACAGGGCATTATAGCGGGGCTTATATTGTTTGATCAGATTGTTTTCGAGAATGAGCGCCTCTTTTTCAGAGGTCACAATGATTGTATCAATCGTCTCAATTTTGGCTACAAGGTAAGGAACCATTAAGCGTCCATCACGCCCCGGAACAAAATACTGCTTCACCCTTTGCCTGAGATTTTTGGCTTTTCCTACATAAAGGACTTCTCCCTGGCTGTTTTTCATTAAATAAACGCCCGGCAAAATGGGAAACAAATCAACTTTTTTATAATCAAAAGACATAGGAGTTAGAGGGTGTGTTTTTTATAATACTCTCTGAATTGAGCTCTAAGTTGGATCCAGCAGTCTTCCTGATAATTCCGCATTCTTATTTCTTTAGCCATTCGCCCAAGGATTCTTTCTTCCAGACAGCCCATCTTTAAATCTGCTTTTGCCTTTATCGAATGGTTTCCAAGAGAGGTTTTCGGATTAGGTGCCTTATTTAAGACTTCCTCAGCAAGCTTTATAATGACAAAACGCCCCTGCGCTTCTTTTGTCAGGGGACGGAAAAGCGGGCGGGCCCCGTTTGAGGGAGGAATCAAAATCACTCCCCTGGAAGAGCCTTGAAGATGACCGGTTGGTGGAGGTGAAAAGAAAACTTTGCCAATCGGCTGATCCGCTTTGATTTGCATTTGGCCCCCCTCTTATTATTCTTTAACTAAAGGCAATCCCCTTTCCTGCATAGCCAGTTGACCGCATGCAGCGCTGATATCATCCCCTTTCGTATAACGGCATGTGTTAACAATATTGGATCCAAACAAGACGGCGCGAAATTGCTTAATCGTCTTTTTATCCGGACGTTTCAAACGCAAATTTCCGACAGGATTGTAGGGAATCAGATTCACTGTGCACTGTTTACCTTTTAGCAAGTGGGCAAGTTCATGAGCATGGTCCGGATGATCATTAATGCCCGCAAGTAGAGTGTACTCATAGGTGATATCCCGCTTCGTTTTTTGTGCATATTCATCCATGGCAGCCAAAATATCTTCCAAGGGATATTTACGGGCATAAGGAATGATTTTTTTGCGGATATGCTGATTGGGGGCATGCAACGACAGGACAAGATTGACCTTTAACCCTTCTTGAGAGAGTCGTTTGATTCCTTCAACGACACCGACAGTCGAAACTGTAATACGCCTTTGTGAAATATTGCAAAAATCAGGATGGGTGAGAACACGGATAGAGGTCATCACCGATTCGTAATTCTTTAATGGCTCGCCCATCCCCATGTAAACAACATGTGTGACTTTCTCCCCTTTAGGAGCCAGCCATTTATTCGTTTGCAGGACTTGTTCGATAATTTCAGTGGGCCTTAAGTTCCTAAAAAATCCTTGCTGGCCTGAGGCGCAAAAAGAACATTTGGCGGGGCAACCAACTTGCGAAGAAACACACACCGTTCTTCTTGATCCGGAAAGGATTAAGACCGATTCAACAAGGTTTCCATCCTTTAGGCGCCATAAAAACTTTACTGTTTCGTTATCATTCGAGGCGGTGCTTTTAACAAATTCAAGAACAGGAAGTCTTATTTCTTTAGAAAGCTTTTGCCTTAATGTAACACCTAAGTTGGACATTTCGTCCCAAGAAAGTACCCCTTTTTGAAAAATCCAATTAAATATTTGTTTGGCGTGAAATTCCCTCTCACCATGGTTTTTTAACCATTCTATCAGGGACTTATGATCCAGATCGCCGTAATCCATTTTTCTCCACAATTCTTAAATTTTTTTATTTTATTATAGCTTGTTATTATATAAAGAGCTAGATAAACCCTTTTTTCTCGCTTATGTTAATATTTTTTTTATTGACTTAATTTATCTCTTTTAGAAAATCACAAACCTGATTTAAACTCACCCAACATAACCAAAAATGAAACTCTCAATAAGGAGATTACACATGTTAAAAATATCTTTTATTTTAGCCGCACTTGTTTTCAGTGGATTGCAAGCCGAAGAACAACCCGAAAAAGGAGCCTCTTTTCTGTGCGACTCATCCGAAGATAAGAGCGAACAGGGAGTTCTTTTAGAAAAAGAGCAGCCTGTCGATTTCTTCGCCTGCAAAAACTGCGATTAAAGCTTCGTTTCTTTGCGTCTTAACTGTTATTACATTTGGCATGCCATTTGAGCATAAGACGCAAAGAAATTTCTGATACTTCACTTGGGGAGCTTCAATGGAGACATTTCAAAAAATTTTATCGAAATTGTCTGATTTTTGGGAAGCTAAGGGATGTCTTATTCAACAAGGCTATGATTTAGAAGTAGGGGCTGGGACTTTTAATCCAGCTACTTTTTTGCGCAGCCTTGGGCCGGAACCTTACCGGGCGGCTTATATTGAGCCGTGCAGACGCCCAGCTGATGGAAGATATGGCAAAAACCCCAATCGTTTGCAGCATTATTTTCAGTACCAGGTTATTTTAAAACCTTCCCCCCTTAATATTCAAACCCTTTATTTAGAATCACTTGAATCCATAGGTTTTCGCCTGCATGAACACGACATTCGCTTTGTTCATGACGATTGGGAATCACCCACTTTAGGTGCGTGGGGGTTGGGTTGGGAAGTTTGGATGGATGGAATGGAAATCACTCAATTCACCTATTTCCAGGCTGTCGGTGGATTGGAGTTAAATCCAATAACAGGCGAAATTACTTATGGAATTGAGCGTTTAGCGATGGTTCTGCAAAAAGTCGACACCATTTTTGACCTGCAGTGGAACGACTCATTGACATATGGTGATATTTACCTGCAAAATGAAGTTGAATGGAGCCATTATAATTTTGATAAAGCCTCTACGTTAATGTGGCAGCGTCATTTTGAAGATTTTGAAAATGAAGCAAAGCAGCTGATTAAAGAACAGCTTCCCATTCCCGCTTACGATTTTGTCATGAAAGCCTCTCATGCATTCAATATTTTAGACGCACGCGGGGTCCTATCAGTCACAGAAAGAACCGGTTATATTGCGCACCTTCGCGATCTGGCCAGACAAACTGCCGAGACTTATATGGATAGCCGTAGGCAGCTGGGCTTTCCATTAATGAAAAAATTTCACCCAGTTAAAGAAGAAAAAGTTTCCTCATTCCTTTCAGACGAGCTTTTAAACGTTCATCCGGATGATGCAGCTGATTTCTTATTGGAAATTGGTTCAGAGGAGCTTCCCGCCAGTTTTGTTTCCATCGGCAGCAAAAATCTGAAAGAGGCCATGGCGGCGTATTTTGCAAAAATGGGATTGGAGTATGAAAGAATTGACTCCTATGCAACTCCTAGGCGCTTAAGCCTCTATGTCCATCAATTAGCAAAAGGAAAACCTTCTCAAAGCATTGAAAGAAAGGGCCCTGCTCTTGATCATGCCTATGATCCTCAAGGCCATCTTAAACCTGCAGGAGAAGGTTTTTTCAAATCTTTAGGAGTTGAGCCCCCCCGCTTAAGCGCTTTAATAAATCATGAAATTCCCGGTCTCTCTGTAAGGACGGTAAAGGGGACACCTTACTTGTTCGGTTCTCAGTTCATTCCGGGAAGGGCCACGGCTGCCCTGTTAGCTGAAAGCCTGCCAACTCTCATCAAAGAGCTGGATTTTCCAAAAAAAATGCGTTGGGGTGAAGGAGAAATTGCCTATGCCCGTCCCCTCCAATGGGTCGTCTGCCTGTTTGGCCACGAAGTCATCCCTTTTCAGCTTGCTTATCTTACGGCCGATCGCTTTACCCATGGTCACCGGCAGCTTGGTAATAAAAAAATACCCATTGGTTTTCCCGGCGAATATCTTTCTTTATTAAAAACCGAACAAGTGTTGGCTGACCCTGAAGAAAGAAAAGAATCGATTATCAGCCAATTGGACGAGTTGGAAAAAAAATATAGCTTCCATGTTGTCGAAAAAGAAAAAATCATTTCCCAGGTCGTCCATCTGGTGGAATTCCCTTATTTGGCTTTAGGACAATTCAATGAAAGTTTTTTAAAAGTACCGCCAGAGGTACTGGTTTCCGAAATGGTGGAGCATCAAAAATATTTCCCTG
>JAJTHR010000306.1 GCA_021298935.1 Parachlamydia sp.
ATTTGGGACGCACAATGGGCGTCCCTTTTCCTTCTCTTGCCTCCTCTCTTTCATAGACAATTTGCCGGCTGATTCCGACAACCCGCGCCATGCCGAATAAGACGGTATAGTATTCAGGATAAGGAAAACCAAAGGCGGTTAGCAGAATCCCTGAGACAGCATCGACATTCGGATAGGGATCTTGAATTTTGGGATTTTCTTTTAATACCTTTGTTCCTGCACGCCTAAGCATGACAGCCATTCTCACCATTGGGTGTTCAGGGTACGATTTTTCAATGACATCATAAAGTAAAGTTGCCCGCGGATCCTCTTCCCTCAAAACAGCATGTCCGAAGCCAAATACGAGAGCATTCTGCTCAAGGCTTTTCCGAATGGCCTCCTCCACTTGGCTTTCATCCGCTTTTTCTCCCAATCCATTCATGAGTTCACGCACAAACAGCAGGCTATCTTGGTTGGCTCTCCCATGCCTGGGCCCTGCCAACGCACACATAGCCGCCGCAATGGATCCATACATGTCTTCCAAACCGGAGGCCACCGCTTTTCCGACAAAGGCGGAGAGGTTGCCCCCGCCATGGTCATAATGGAGGATATTAAATAACCTGAATGCCTTGACCAGTTCGTCTTTGCGGGCTCCCGGGACATTCAGCAAAGCGGTAAAGCGTTCCATGTAGCCATGCCCAAGTCCATTTGCCTGTCTATCGGTCCAGCCTGCATGATGGTTGATCACGGTAGCTGCAATTTCCGGCAATTTGGCGATGATATTTAAACAGTCTTCGCGGTAATTGTTTTTTCCCTCAAAATCAGAAGCCAGGAGCAGTGCCGTTGCAAATAGCTTATTAGGGCTGCACTGACGCGGCAATTGCCTGATCGCCTGGATGAGTGCCGGATGGCAAGAGGAGCGGCTTTCCAGGTCTTTTTTGAATGCCTCTCTTTCTTCCGCACTTCCTTCTTTTCCATGATAAAGCAGATGGATGACCTCTTCGGGTTCCCAATGACTGATTTCTGAAACAGGGTGGGATGCATAAAAAAGCCCTTTTATCGGATCGACGGTGGATGTGGTACAGTATCCAACAGGATAGCCTCTTAAGCCGGTTTCCAGGTTCTCTTTTGTTATTTCGAATAATGCCTCGCCCATCAGAATACTCCGGTGCCTAAAAGGGATTTTACCAATTCTCTTTCTTCGATTAATTCTTTTTCTGAAAGTTTAATTTTTTCTAATAAAAATTGATCCAGCTGAAATCCTTGGGTGATTGATACATCCCCTTCTTTATCAGTTTGGCAGGGGAAAGAAAAAATCAAGCCGGGGTCGATTCCATAGGGGTTGCCCTTGGAATAAATGCCGCTTGAATAGCACTTTCCGTCGGTTGTTGGATGCAATTGATCCCGAATGGCTCCGCTTAAAGCATGCGCTGCAGAGGCTGCTGAAGATTTTCCGCGCGCTTTGATGACGGCCGCTCCCCTTTGCTGTACGGCGGGGATGAATTCGTTTTGTAGCCAGCTTTTTGGCTGAATGATCTCTTGAGCAGCTTTTCCCTTTATTGTGGCATTCAGATAATCAGGCACTTGGGTGGAAGAGTGATTCCCCCAGACAATGATATTTTTGACATCTGCTAATGGAACATTGGCCTGGCGGGCTAAAAGTGAGGCGGCCCGGTTTTGATCCAAGCGCATCATGGCAAAAAAATTCTTTTCGGAAAGGCGGGGGGCATGGCTTAAAGCGATGAGGCAGTTCGTGTTGCATGGATTGCCTACGACAAAAACTTTACAGTTGGGTTGGGCGCTTTCATTCAACGCCTTCCCCTGCTCCACAAAGATTTTGCCATTTTCCTCAAGCAAATCCTTACGCTCCATTCCAAAAGAGCGAGGCTTGGCGCCAATGAGTAGGGCATAATCGGCATCGGCAAAAGCCTCATAGGGACTTGAAGTCAAAGCAAGGGAAGAAAGGAGAGGAAACGCACAATCTTCCAGCTCCATCTTGACCCCTTCAAGGGCGCCCAAAGCGTCAGGGACTTCTAACAGGATTAATGCAATTGTTTGATCAGGCCCAAACACATTCCCTGCCGCTAACTTAAAAAGCAAGCTATAGGCAATTTGCCCCGCTCCTCCCGATACTGCAATTTTTAAGGGACCACCCATAATGCATCCTATAGAATATAATTTTCACTATAGGAAGATGGGGGTTATTCCGCAAAAAAATTTTTTACTAATTCATTGTACTCTCCACATTCTGAGCGTAATCATTCATTTTATTGCAAATTTCTTTTGTTTCAGGGTCTCCATATCCCTCTTCACGTAGAAGCGGCCATAAACCATAATAGGTGTAATTGGTTGCACTATAAATAAAGATTTTTTCCTTGGTAGGGGGTCCAAAGTATTGGACTTGGCTTTCTGGAATAGTTAACCCATGCTCATTTAATGTTGTTGTAATACCCGGAACAAATATGACCACCTGGACACCCATCAAACACGCAAAAAGTTCAATTTCAACATCTCCAAGATTTGGATTTTCAATCGCTCCATTTGTTGTAACCGGATCTCTTAGCCATGTCTGGTACTCTTCTAATGTGAGGCCTCTATCTACCCACTGGCCTTCTACTTGTTCGCCGATCTTATGTGCGGCAGCAATCTTGTTTTTAAATGCGTCTGCATTCTCAGGAATATCCAAATAGGCAGCCATCGCTCTTTTGAGGCAATTTGCGTTTCGGATAGTTACTTGGCCAGTGTCGTTCATACATAGGGCCGTCAAAGCAGACATTAGGCATCCCGCAGCACGAGGGGGACTACCAAGCATGGTATGACGAAAGACGAATTGAGCCTTGAGTCCCTGGGTTAGCACTCCCCTAATGACTTGATTTTCTTTACTGGAGATATATGTAATTCCATTTGGATTATTAATGACCTCAGTGTTCATTTCCCCATAAAGACGCTTCAAATTTTCAGTTGTTTTTAAAACTGCATTTCCAAAATTCACTCCCACTGATTTTAAAATATCTTCAGCCGGGGCCATAGGAATCATTTGAACTGCTGGCTCCTGGGCTGGAGAGCCAATTTCTGGTTTTTCAAAAGGAATTGTATCCCAGTCATCGAGGATTCCCCATTGTTCAACGAGGTCACCAGAAAATTTTTCAAATGAATAACCCAAATCGTAAATGAGACTATGTGCGGTATCGACAAGCTGCCTGCGCGCGGGATTGCCTTGCTTCATGAACGTCCTTGCCGCCTGCAGACC